>JAICLG010000018.1 GCA_025927515.1 Hyphomicrobium sp. | reverse complement strand
GGGGCCGGCGTGCGCAAGACGCACGACCGTCTGACCGGCGGCTACGACCTGACCGGGTTCCGCAAGCGTTTCGACGACGACACCATTGGAATCGGCCAGAAGCTTCGAATAGTCATTGGCGTTGCGCGCAAGTTGTGCATTAGCCTGCGCGGCGGCTAATTGAGCTTCGGCATTGTCGAGCGCAGATTTTGCTTGCTCGTAGCGTTGGCGGGAGACCCATCCCTGATTGACGAGATTGCGATACCGCGCTTCATCGGCTCGCGCCTGGATCGCAGTGGCTTTGGCGGCATTGATTGCATTTGTCTGTGCGACAATGGTGAGCTGCAGGTCGGCGGGATCCAGCTTCATCAGCGTCTGTCCCAATTTCACGGTTTGACCTGTATCGACCAAGCGTTCGGTGATCTTTCCTGAGACCCGAAACCCGAGATTGCTTTGTACGTGCGCGGAGACAACGCCTGTGAATGCACGCTCCTCCGCTTTTGCCGATCGCACGGTGGCGACACGCACGAGTGGCGTATCTGTTCGCGGATCAGCCTCCGAAGCTTGGCAGCCGCTCAACGCAATCGCGGCGACTAAAACGGCCGAGATGGCCGCGCGCTGCGCGATCCAGATCGAGCCTTTTCCAGGTTCCCAAATAGCCGACGCTGACATTGAATTACGAGCCTCGCCTTGATCACGTTGGCTATTAGATTATGACCATAATCTATAATGCGCAACGGGTCTGGCTGCGGCGAGACGTCTCGAACGTCATTAAGCGATCGAGACATAGCTCATTGATGGCTAGCTCCGGCGTCTCTTGCAGATGACAAAGTTTTTGGCCGCTCGGAGTCAGGCCAATTGCGTCAGGCGCTTCTTGGCTTCTCGAAGGATTGTGGCCGACAACTCCGGGTCATTCACAATGCGCGCCATCGTGACTGCTCCTATCATCGTCGACGCGATGAAGATCGCCACTTTCTTGGCTGCAGCCGGGGAGTGGCCCTCAAGATGGCTGGCGATACCGTTCACCATCTTCAGAAATCCGGCCGTCGTTGTTTCGCGCACGCCCTCTCCGCTGCGCGCCATCTCGCTTCCCAAGGCGGCAAGCGGACAGCCGCAAGCCGCATTATCGCGGTGCTCGCTCGAGAGGTACCAACCGATCATCTCATGGAGACCTCGAAGTCCTGGTGCGTCCGACAATACCCCATTCATCTCCTGAACCGTGGACGCACTTGCGACAGCCAGCGCTTCCTCAACCAATTGTTCTTTCGATTGGAAGTGCTTGTAAAAACCGCCGTGGGTCAGCCCGGCCGCTGCCATGAGATCGGCGAGGCCGATACCTTCGATGCCATGCTGACGAAATTCTGCAGCGGCCGTTTCAACGATACGTTTTCGGGTTTCAGCTGCTTCTTTCTTTGATTTCTTCATTGGGTTTCACTCTTTTGCCGCAGACTCGCGATGCTGCCTTCGACGAAATTTGTCCTTGACTTAGATGATATCTGACATCTATTCAGATGTCGAGTGACTTCTAAACATCTGTAGCTGTTCGGGCGGTTTTCATTTGCGCATCAAAAAGGCAAACCTCATGTCTAAGACCATTCTCATTACGGGTGCCAGCACGGGCTTTGGCCGTGACATCACGGAGACACTTTCTAAAGCAGGGCATCGCGTTTTTGCGTCCATGCGTGATCCCGACCGGCGCAACCGCTTCCACGCTGAGGCACTTCGTGGTCAAAATATCGATGTTGTCGAACTCGATGTCACGGACGATGCATCCGTGTCCCGGGCAGTTCAGACGGTGCTCGCGAAGGCCGGGCATCTTGATGTGCTGGTTAACAACGCAGGCGCGGGCACGGCAGGAATATCCGAGGCATTTACGACTGAGCAGTTACAGGCGATTTTCGATGTCAATGTCTTCGGCATCCAGCGAACATTGCGTGCAATATTGCCGATATTCCGTAAGCAGGGTGACGGGCTGGTGGTGAATATTGGCTCGGTTCTTGGTCGTTTCACATTGCCATTCTTCGGAATCTACGGTGCAACAAAGTTCGCGGTAGAAGCTTTAACCGATGGCTATCGTTATGACCTATCGCAACTCGGCGTCGACGTCGTGCTCGTTCAGCCGAGCGCCTATCCTACCAACTTCTTTGCCGCAACCCAGGCACCAGACGACCAGGACCGCGCCCAGGCCTATGGTGAAGTCAGCGGGATACCGCAGAAGCTGCTCGAGACATTCGAAGGGAATTTCAAAAGCAACGATGCGCCGAATCCGCATGAGGTTGCGGAAGCCATTTTACGTCTCGTGCAGCAGCCAGTTGGATCGCGGCCAGACCGCGTCATTGTCGGCGCTGCCTTCGGTGCCGACACGGTCAATGCCCAGGCAGCGGCCGTCCAAAAGCAGGTTCTCGACAATTTCGGCTTGGGCTTTCTAAACACGTTGCGAAGCGCACATACGGCCGTATGAAAAATTAGGGTATGCCGGACCTATCTAACACATGGTAGGCAGATTAGGTGCGACATGAGCGAGAATGCGAAAGAAGCGATATTGGAGACGGCCCGACGAACGGCGCAGGCGCATGGCTATGGCGGCCTGAATTTCCGCGATATCGGCGCGGAAGGCGGGATCAAGGCTGCGAGTATCTATTATCACTTCGCCAGCAAAGGGGATTTGGGTGCGGCGGTTGCCATGGCCGCCGAGTACGACGATCTTCCCGCCGCCGTGAAAAAAAGTGCAGGCCTTTTCTGATGTTAATGTTGCGTGGCTTGCGAAAATGCTGGCTGCAACATCTGTCCCAAGCAAGAAACGCGAGGCAAAGGCACGCGCGATCTTCGCGGCGGTTGCCGGCGCCCAGCTCATGGCGCGAAGCCGCGCAGATTTAAGTCTATTCGACGCTTTGATTGCGAGCTATCGAGAGTCAGGCCTCATCCCGGCTTGACGAACTATTTGGTCATCGGCCGGCCCTCCTCGTAGGCCGCCCGAAATTCCTGCGTGGCAATACTGAGCAACAGACCGCGCAATTCTTCTGCTTTTTTGCCCCCAAACGCGACGTCAAACCGCGATTGCGCTTGTTGCCAGAGCCCGGTCGTCACTTTCAATTTTTTAATGCCGCCTCTGGTAAGAGTGGCGCGTTTGGCGCGCCCATCGTTCGAATCGGGGACAATCGCAACGAAGCCTTCGCGGACCAGCGGCTTCAATGAATGGCCGAGGGCTGATAGATCCATCACCAGGGCTTCGGCCATCGCGCGCAAGGTGGGCCCGTCCATAGCCTGGATAGTGTAAAGTAGATTATGCTGCGTGACCCTTAGGCCGCTCGGCGCAAGCACATCGTCGTAAAGCTGGCCCAGCATGCGTGCGGCCTGCCGCACAACACCATTATTACAGGGCGTGATGTACGCTGAGATGCGGGACATCGGGGAAAAAGTACCGTTTTTTCCCTCTTGCACAGACTTCAAATAGACCGGCTCGCGGCCATCCGCCAACCGACATTCGTCGCTAATGGTGACCATGATCGAATGATTCTGCCGCGCTTGTCACACCTGATGGCGGGATCATTGAGGCCGGGCTCGATGTTCCGGTTCGAATTGCCATCTACGAACACGTCGATGGCAAGAGCCGGCTTGTATTCAACACGCCATCCAGCTTGATGAGCGCACTTCATAACAAAGCTGTTCGAGCGGCGGCGCACAAGCTTGATGCCAAGTTGTTCGCTCTGGGCGAAGCAGTAACCGGATCCAAAAAATAATACGACGCAGTTTGACGCGGTGGCGGGAATCGAGCGCGTTCGAGATGCGCCGATAAGTCACTTGCATAATGATAGTGACTCATGCTATCTCGCCGCCATGCAGCATAAAAGCCTTGCCTCTGTGAATTGCCCGGTTGCCCGTAGCCTGGAACGTGTTGGTGAATGGTGGAGCATTCTCATTCTTCGGGACGCTTTCAAGGGTCTCAAGCGGTTCGATGAATTTCAAAACAGTCTGGGCATTGCTCCTACGATGCTCACGCGTCGCTTAAACGCCCTGACGGATGCGGGCCTTTTGCGACGCCAGATCTATAACGAGCGGCCGCCGCGTTACGAATACGTCTTGACCCCTTTGGGCCAGGACTTTCGGCCTGTGCTATTGACGCTAATGGCGTGGGGGAACCGGCATTTTTTTCCGGAAGGAAAGCGCATCGTCCTTGTCGATCTGAATTCGGGGGCCGAGGTCGATCCGATTGTTGTGGATCGCATGAGCGGCCGCCTGATCGATGCGGCAATCAAATCAGTTTCCGTGGCTCCCTCGCGCATTTCGAAAGGCAAGATGAGTGCCGGTTCGGTCGCGCGGACGAAGTCTGTTGAAAACAAAATACGTCGCCGGAGCGCGGGGCAGCGGGAGACCTAGCGATGAGTGCGGTAACGCTCGATCGCGAGCAGGGTGCCGTTGCGGCGACCCGTAAACCTCGACGGTCACGGCGCGTGCTTAGCTATCTCGGCAGCCTGATAGCAGCGGTCGCTCTTGCATGGTTCGGTTATCAATGGTGGACCGTCGGGCGCTTCATGGAGGTCACGGATGATGCTTATATCGGGGGCAACGTTACTGCTATCTCCCCCCACGTCGAAGGGTTTGTCTCCGAAATCCTGGTACGTGACAACGAGCACGTCAACGCGGGGCAGCTGTTAGTTCGCCTGGACCCGCGTGATCTGAATGCAGCGCTCGACCGCGCCCGTGCGAACCTTATACAACGTCGTGCGGCGCTCAACAGTCTCAAGGCTCAACTTGATCTTCAACAATCGACCATTGCGCAAGCGGCCGCGGATATCGATGCCAAAGGCGCTCAAGCTGCGTTCGCCGAAAAGGATTCCGAGCGCTACAGTCGCCTTGCGGTAACGAGTGCCGGCTCGCAACAGGATGCCGAGCGCACAAGCTCTCTGGACCGGCAAGCCAAGTCAGCGCTTGCAGCGTCTAAGGCTGCTTATGCTGCAGCCAAGCAGCAATTGCTTGTTCTTGATGCCGACATCGACCAGGCGGCAGCTGCCGTATCGTCCGCGAAAGCCGACGTTCGTATGGCCGAATTAAATATAAGCTACACGGAGATTCGCTCTCCCATCGAAGGCTTTATTGGTAACCGTGCGGCACAGGTCGGTAATTACGTGAAACCTGGAACGTATTTGCTAACTGTCGTTCCGGCCCAAGGTCTCTGGGTAGACGCTAATTTCAAGGAGGATCAACTGACGGCGATGAAGCCTGGGCAGGCCGCCATCGTCAGCCCCGACGTTCTCGACGGTGAAAAAATTCATGGCCGCGTTGCGAGCCTTGCTCCTGGTACGGGAGCGGTCTTCAGTGTTATTCCGCCCGAGAATGCCACGGGCAATTTTACGAAGATCGTCCAGCGCGTCCCGGTAAGAATTCTGCTCGATCCCGGCGATGCACGCCTTGGTCAAATCCGCCCCGGCCTCTCTGTTACGGCATCGGTGGATACACGCGAAGGCAGTGACCGAGAGCCATGAGCGATAACGAGACTTCCGAGTCTTGGCTCAAAAGCATTATTCCCTTCGTCGTCATGTGCGTCGGGATGTTCATCGCGCTTCTTGATATTCAAATCGTCGCTTCCTCATTGCAAGATATCGGCGGCGGACTTTCGGCTGCTCAAGATGAGATCAGTTGGGTCCAGACCGCCTATCTCATCGCTGAGATCACCGTCATTCCGCTTTCGGGTTGGCTCACACGGGTTTTTTCGACGCGATGGCTCTTCGCAGGATCGGCGGCAGGCTTCACCCTCGCCAGCATTCTCTGCGGTTTAGCCTGGAACATCGACAGCATGATCGTTTTCCGCGCCTTGCAGGGGATGTTGGGCGCTTCAATGGTGCCGACGGTTTTCACCTCATCCTTTCATTACTTTCAAGGCCATCGTCGCGTTTACAGCGCTGCGGTAATCGGCACGATCGCATCGGTTGCCCCGGCGCTGGGGCCCGTCATCGGCGGATGGATTACCGATACGCTCAACTGGCATTGGCTTTTTTACGTCAATCTCATTCCGGGCATCGGCATCGCAGTTTCGATCCCATTCCTGGTGAAGATCGACAAGCCCGATCTGTCTCTTTTGAAAAACGCCGATTATCCCGGCATCGTACTGATGGCCATCGCGCTCGGCACGCTCGAATACGTCCTTGAGGAAGGAACGCGCTGGAACTGGTTTGATGACGAAACCATTAGAAACTGCGCCATCATCGCCGCGGTTTGCGGTTTACTCTTCGTAATCCGGAGTCTGACCTATCCGCAGCCCGTCGCCGACCTTAGAGCATTCGGCAACCGAAATTTTACGCTCGGTTGCATTCTCTCGTTCGTTACGGGTATCGGTATTTTCACGACCATTTATTTGCCACCGCTCTTTCTTGGTTACATCAGGGGCTATAGTGCCTGGCAGACGGGGCAAGCACTCTTCTGGACGGGCGCGGCTTCGCTGGTCGGTGTACCGCTCTACATCTTTCTCGCCAAGCGCTTCGACACGCGCTATCTCATGATGGCTGGCCTTGCGTTTTTCGGAGCATCGATGTGGGGCTTCAGCTTCATTACGCATGACTGGGGCGCGGATCAGTTGTTGATCCCGCAAATTTTACGAGGTCTTCCGCAGGTCTTTGCCATAGCGCCCAGCGTTCATCTCGGCCTTGGCAGCCTGCCGCCGGAACGCCTCAAATATGCTAGCGGGCTGTTCAACATGATGCGCAATCTTGGTGGCGCTGTCGGCATCGCCATATGTGGCGCCATCCTCAACATCCGGACCAATTTCCATTTCTTGATAATCACTTCAAATTTGACTCCAAGCAATGGCCCGATGAATCGGCTCTATGAGGATGTCGCTAATCGATATGGATCTTTGCCGGGTGCCCCTCAAGAAGGGTCACCGGCAGCTCTCAAAGCACTTTGGAACTTGGCCTACCGCGAAGCATCGACCTTAGCCTATGCCGATGCTCGCCGTAATGATCACTTTTGTTATCGCTACTCTTCTCGCCCCCCTACTGCGCAACGTCACGCCAGCAAAGGTGCCAAACTCGGGCGGACATTGAGTGAGGATGGAAAGCCCAGGGACCAGGCGTCCCATCATCCCTTTTTGTGCGCAAGGATCGCGCCCCGATTGGCGTGGACCCAAATGTCAGCGAAGGAGATACTGCGTGAAGAAGCTGCACAAAGGCCCGTATGGCGGATGAAGGGCCCATCCAAAGTTCAAATTACCCTGCTCGAAAACGCCCTTCGCGTGGCTCAAAGCCCGAAAGCCCTCGATCCCATGATAGGCGCCCATGCCGCTCGGCCCGACGCCGCCGAAGGGAAGGTCGTCCTGCGCAAATTGCATCATCGTATCGTTGATCGTCACGTTGCCTGAGGTTGTTCGTGCGAGCACCTTTTGGCGATTCTCGTCGTCTCGGCCGAAGTAGTAGAGAGCAAGCGGTCTCGGCGCGGCGTTGACATACGCAATGGCATTTTCGATGCCTTCGTAGGGTACAACGGGAAGAATGGGTCCGAAGATCTCTTCCGAGAGAAGTCCCATCTCGCGTGTTGCGCCGATCACGATCGTCGATGCCAAAGTGTGCGGCCGGCCGGTAGCTGTCTCGGGCTTTTCACCCACTTCGATGACCTTCGCCCCTTTGGATCGCGCCTCTTCCAGCAATGATTGGCAGCGTCAAATGTCGTCCTGCCGGAACCCCAACTCGGCCGTCACCGCCAGTGTTAATTCATCGTCACGCCCCCGATATTTTGTTATTCTCATTTGGTGTGAGTGTTTCCGCCACCAGAAAACCCCATGCGCGACCCGAAAACGGGCTGGTCCCAGCAAGCCCGGGCGTGGTTGCGCGGCCAAACGCCGGATAATGTTTCTTAGCTAGAAGCCATACCTGGAAATGCCCGCACCGGCGGGGCTCTCTATTTTGCTAAAATGACCAGGAGAAATTCGTAAAATAACGATAGAGCCGACTTATGAGCTGCGGCGGTGGACGATATCGCGCGATCACTTGGATCGCTTGCCAAGGCAACGCTTCGTGAGGCGCTGCGCGGAAAGTTTAAGGCGAAATTTCAACGCATCAATGAGTTCCGGTGTTCGAAACGCTCTTGGATCTCCAATTGCAAACGAATCCATTGCCACCGGAGCGGGTGGCGGTGGCGCACGCAAGGTATCTGGATCTGGCCGCCAGACACAGCTGGCTCCCATCCATTGCTGAAACGACAGTTCGTTGGACCCGTATTTTTTTTCCAAGCGCCGGGCTGACTCCGGGCTCCCCAAAAGTTCGTAGGCCCATTCCAGGGCAATATTCCGAAACAGGCCTTCGATGTTCGGTGTGCTGTTCAGGAGATAAAGTATCTTCTCGATCTGCAGATCGATGTCATCTTCTATCGGCTTCTCAGCGCCGAAACTGTTAAGCCAAGAATCGGCATCCATGTTTCGGATGACGTTGCGGACAATCAGCGCACGTTCATTGATGTCGCGCCGCATGTTTGTGCGTGTGTTTCCTGATGCATTTGTTGCGTCGGGGAACCACCGAAATTTCACGAGACGCTCATTAAGAACGAAGATGTCATACTTCTGGAGGAGCCGCAGCCACATGTCGTAGTCAGGCAGTTGCCGAAACCTGTTGTCGTAATACCCAACGCGGTCGTAGGCCTCCCGTCGAATGAGGACCGACGGATGGCAAAGGCAGTTACCCTTCAAAATCAGGTCTTTTATCCATTGCCCGCGGGATCGATTGGGCTGCGTGAACACCCTTCCCGGGGTTTTTCGGCCTTTTTGGACATTGTTCCCTTCATGATCGATCCAGGAAACGTTGGTGTACACGGCGCCGATGTGAGGTGATCGGCGAATTACTGCAAGTTGCCGTTCAAGTTTATTGGGTTCCCACAAATCGTCTGAATTGCAGACGGCGACCAAATCACCACGCGTCATCTGCACCGCGATGTTCATTGCGGCACAGGCCCCCATATTCTTCTCGAGCAAGTTGATGCGGACGCGGGGATCGTCGATCTTCGTCAGGATCTCTTGGCTGCCGTCGGACGAGCCATCATCGACGATGATGAGTTCAAATGGGGCGGAGGTTTGTGCGAGGATCGAGGCGATCGTTTGGGAAATATAGCGCGCGTGATTATAGGACGGCACAACAACCGAAATTAACATTGTGCATCCTCCAGGCCGAACCTCTTTTTCACCTCAAGGACGAATGGTCGGTAGGCGAAGTCGGTTATGCTGTCGAATCCATTGAGGGTATCGGCGATCATCAACCTGCGTTCGTGTGAACTGAGGCGCGACCATTGTCCTTCAACATGCAGCATATAGCGCGTGGATGGCGTTGGATCGAAAAGGACAGGCCCCTCGCTGGCCAGGATGAGATTGACAATCCAATCGAAGCCGCGGACGTGCTGAACGCGATCTAGAACACTCCGGAGCTGGTCGGTCCTGTAGACGCAATTTGAAAAGGTCGCGGGGCTATTCTCGCGGAGAAGGTCGATGACGCCCAAGTTCCAGTAACGCCCGGTATGCGCAAGAGCCGGATGCAAGCGGGAGGATCGATTTTTAGCCACCTCGCATGCCGTAAAAGAGAAAGCGGCATGGCGCGCGCGTTTAAGGGAATTGATTTGGCGAATGAGCTTCGTTTGCGATGTCCAAACGTCGTCGCCTTCGAGAAGGGCGACAAAGGGAGCCGTTATCGAGCTGATGACGTGGCGGTAGTGACGCATGGTACCGAGGTTCGTCAGATTTCTCCTGACCTCAATGGATATGGAGGGTGAACGAGCCGCAATTGCCCGGGCCGTTTCAAAGGTCGAATCCGGCGATGCGTCATCCGAAACCACGATCTCGACATCCAAGTGGTCTGACTGCGCGATAGCGCTGAGCATCGCCGCTTCGATCGTGCGCTCCTGATTGTAGGTCAGAATAATAGCGGTAACTTCGGCCATCACGTTATCGACGTCTTGATGATGCGCGCTACGCGCAAGGCGTCCTCTTTTTTCATGCTGGCCGAGAGCGGAAGAGCAAGCACTTCGGCTGCTGCGCGGGTTGCATTTGGAAAAGGGTTGCTCGCGGAAGGGCAAACCTGCCGATAGGCTTTGATGTCGGATAATAGCGGATAGAAATATCGCCGGGCGAAAACACCAGATGATTTGAGATCACTCTGCACGCTATCGCGTTTTCCGTCCCGGACCCTGATCACGTAGTACTGCAAGCGGTTCGAAATGCCGGGTCGATCACCCAAAGTCGAAATCCCCTTCAAATTGGCGAAGGCCTCGTCGTAGCATTTCCTAATTTCGCGCCGTTGCTCAAGATCATCGTGATAGTGGAGCAGGTTGGCCAAGCCGAATGCAGCATGGATTTCACTCATCTTAGCGTTGATCCCAATATCTGCGACAGAGTCTTCGGATTCGATGCCGAAGTTGGAAAGCAGCTCAATCTTACGGTGCAGCTCTGGCGAATTGACGCAAATCGCACCACCTTCGGCCGTGGTGAAAATCTTTGTCGCGTGAAAACTGAAAGTCGTGGCATCCCCATAGCGGGATATGTCAACATTGTCGTATGTCGTTCCAAAGGCGTGAGCGCCGTCGTAGGCCAGACGAATTCGGTGTTTCTTGCTGATGGCGTCCAGGCGGACGACGTCGCACGGATTTCCATAAACGTGGACGCCAAGGATGCCTGACACGGACTCGTCCATCGCTTGCTCTACCGCGTTCGGATCGATGGTCAGGAAGTCCTCTTCGACATCCACAAACACCGGCGTTGCCCCCGTCCAAATCAGCGCCGCTGCTGTGGCCGGGAACGTGAAAGGCGTGGTGATGACTTTTCCGTGAAATTCCAGGGCGCGCGCCACGACCTCGATTGCGGCAGTTCCGTTCGATGTCAGGGCAAGATGAGGAACTTTGAGCATCTCACTGAGCCGCAGCTTCAGTTGATGATTCAAGGGTCCGGCGTTGGACAGTCGTCTCGATTCAAGTGCGGTCCGCAAGAGCGCTGAAAGTTCGGCTTCTGTGGGAACCGACGGCGACGTGATGTACAGTGGCAGTGCGGCTGACACGTTTCCCTCCGCTGGATCTACGCTCTGGATTTCAAAGGACGTGCAGGAACTCCCGCCACAACCGTTTCAGCAGCGACGTCGGCGATAACCAAGGAGCCCGCCCCGATAAAGGCATTTTTTCCGATCTTCAGAGGTTTTTGTGCAGATCCGTTGATGATCGTTGCGCCGACGCCGATGGTCGCGCCGCTCTCGATGGCAACATTGCCCGCGCATGTCACGCGGGGGGCCAGGGTGCAATGATCCCCAATCGTCACATCATGGGAAAGCGAACAGTGGAAATTGATAATCACATTTTCGCCGATCACCACATTTTCCGATATGGCGGTGCCGAAAAAGATCTGGCTGCCTCGTCCGACCGAGGCGTTGGAGGAGATCCAAACTCCAGGGGCACGAAGGGTCAATGGGGTGAAGCCATCTGAAACGGCACGAAGATAGAGACGTTTGCGTGCGGGCGTGTCGCCCACGGCGATCAGAATATCGGCGCCGGCAAACCGCGTGAGGGCATCGGCGTACGTGATGACCTCGATATTCGATACCGTACGGCATGGGTTGAAGTCGTCGAGGAGTACGGCAGGTTCCATATTCAGGGAAACACGCGCAAGCCCAAGGACCTCGCGTGCATGACCTCCTGCGCCATAGATCAAAAAGGGCCGTGTGGCCATTTAAATGGGGGCCCTTCAAGCCTGGGTGCGTCTTCTAACGATCTCGTAGCCGCGATGGAGGAACTCGACCTCAGTAGAGTACCAGGACAGAAAGGTGTCGATGGCATCTTTCCGCGATCTTTAGATCGCGGTGCAATTCCCATCCATAGTCGTCCCAAATAGCATGCTGCCGGGCTTGGTCAACTTCCACGCGAGCAAGCTGTCGACGAACACATCGGCCGCTAAAGGAACAAGGCTCTGAAGACGATGCTGGACAATAGATTCAATTACGCGAGCTGGGAAATCGCTGTTGTTATGTCAAAAACCCCCGGTCTGCCGCTACTTCGATGGTTTGAAGATCCAGCAGCAGGTTTATCGTGACATCTAGCCTATATTGGCGATATGAGCCTGTTGAGGGATCTGACAATGAAGCATGGCATGTCCAATCGAACGTGAAGTTCTTGTCGGCAAACCAATGGTCCGTGCAATTCACAGCGGCACGAGAAAACCCAGCCGCATTCTTACCTCTGCTCAAGCTACTTATAGGAAGCTGGCGTGCTTCTCGTCGCGATGCCAGTGTCTAAGTTAGAATCCGGCTGTCATCGGCCAGCATCTGACGTGGGTAAAGATACTTTCGAGAACCCCGGCAGAAGCCAAGGACGGGAATGTCATATCAAATACGATATGGCGACAAACCTCGTAAATTACTGAGTATTCGGTGAATTCGTATACGTTTGGCTACGTCTTGCAGTTTGGGCTTGTGGTCCGAAATTAATTCTCGCGTGATTACTCTTGAACGAGCCATGAGCTGCTTGTCCGTATTGAGCACGCTTCGGAATGATCGGCAGTTCGCTGATGCTAGTCTATAAAGCTCATCGGTGTTCGCCAAAAGACCCGCAATCCTGTCGATGGTCCTGCCCATGTCGTCATCTAGAATGACGATATCTTTGCCGTCGGCAAAATCTAGGTTCATGCTGAGTGGATCGTTGATGCAGTTCAGAACGCCACGAAAACCCGCTTCCATACAGGCTCCTGTTGGGAACCCATCGTAGCTGCCAGGATTGAGGACAAACGGCCTATTCAAAGACAGGATGATGTCCATGCGGGGATAAAAATCTGCGAAGAACGCCGCATCGCGAACACCATAGAATGTGATCCTTTCGGCAAAGTCACTTACATTGATAGCATCGCGAGTGTAGGAGCCAACGACATGGAAGCGAGCGTGAGGGATGCGCGCAGAAATCTCTCGGCATACGTCAACGAAACGATCATACCCTTTTGACGACAGATCGTTTTCGTATCTATGGGCAACGAAGCATATGTCTGTCGTATCCTTGCCTCGTCCAAAAAAAAATTTGTCTGACCAAAAGTCGAAACCTTCATCCAGCCGGAACACACCACCGAAGATATGTTCGATCTTCTGAGGGTCACAGCCGATCTTTCCGACTACGTAATCACGGGTCACGTTCTGGGTAGTGATGACCTTGCGAAGAAGTGGCGACAATAGTACCCCGCGCAACTTATCATCGACGTCCGGTTGGTTGAGTTCCATCCCACCGCCCGGGTAGAGCTGCAAGATAAATGGAATCTGATATTTTCTTAAATAGCGGCGATGCGCCCACGCATTATTTAGGAACGTGACATACGCGAGTTTCGCTGCAACTTTTTGGCGGACAAACGGCAGAACACGGCATCTATCCTTACTATCCAATCCGCTTGCATTCAAGATATCCGCAAGCGACGGGTTTTCTGGAACGTAATGATGCCACCCTCCCGTCGTCAACACAGTAGCGCCGAAGAATTTGAGATAGTGGGTGTACTCTAAATCCCTGAACGGAGAAAAATTGGACGGAAAAATATCGTCTATAATTAGCAACGACGTTTGCATTCGCGCAGCCCCCGCTTACCCCTAGCGAGAAATAATATCGCACGTACCCGCCCGACGGAAGCAGGTGTTATCCCCTCCAGACTATCTTGGTGTTTCGGCGCTGAATGCGGATACGCTGTACTCAGTAATATGGTTCGATCTCGCCGAGCCGGGTTGGGACGACGATGCGGTCAAGTCGCGACACTCCGAGATCATCGGCGAGATCACCTTCGACGCTGCAACAATGCCCGCGCTTGGCACCCTATTGCAGACTTATTTGAAAACGGCGAACAGCCGGTCGCTGAAAACAAGGAGCGGTTGAGCCGGCTCCGGCAATCACACAAGGATGCCGAAGCCGCCATCACGCGTCTGCTGTCTCTCGTCGAACAAGGTGTCATGGAAGCGGAGGACGCAAGTCTCAAAGAGCGCCTCGTCAGCCTCAAAATTCGGCGTGACACTCGCGGTTGAGATGAGCGGCCTGCAGAAGCGCATTGCCGGCGGCGATCCAACTATCACGCCGGACAAGATCGCGGCCTTCGCAGACCTCTTGCGCGACAAGCTCAGAAACGGACCGCCCGATCTCAGACAGGCTTACGTGCGACTGGTCATGAGCGAGGTGACCGTCAAGGACAAGGAAATCCCTATCTCTGGCTCGAAGGAGATCCTGGCGCGGGCCGCAACCAATGGACTCGACAAAGCCGCGCCTGGAGTTCTCTCTTTTGCTCGTGAATGGCGCGCCCGAAAGGATTCGAACCTCTGACCCCCAGATTCGTAGTCTGGTGCTCTATCCAGCTGAGCTACGGGCGCATTTCGCTGCGGGAGGACCAGTTTGGCCCGTCCGGCCGAGTACCGGGGCGGCGAAGGCAACCTCTCTAGTGGGTCGCGCGCAGGAGCGCAAGGCCCTTTGCTCGATCGGCCATCGGGGCAAATCCGCCCGCCTTTGATCGAACCCCGTATTCCGATGCAACGAGCGGGTTCAATCCACCGAGCGATCTGGTAGATCGAAGCGGAAATGCGCGCCTTCGTCGCTATCGACGAGCCGCAGGGTACCGCCGTGCGCCTGGACAAGCTCAGCGGCTATGGCCAATCCCAGGCCCGTGCCGCCTTTCTTGGTCGACCCCTGGAATGCTTTGAAGAGATGGGCTCGCGCTTTCTCCGGTACGCCAGCGCCGTTGTCCATCACGTCGACGATGACCTTGCGACCTTCGCGATGCGCAGCCACGCGGATCTCGCCGTCCGTCTTGCCCTCGACGCCTTCGATCGCCTGCATGGCGTTGCGCACCAGGTTGCTCAGCACGCGAAACAGATGCTCGTGGTCCGCATCGATGAGCAACGACGGATCGACATCGTCAACGAAAGCGATCGACCCTTCGCGCGGCAATCCCTGACTGTCGGCAGCCTCTTCGAGAAGTGGCTTCAACGGCGTCAGCTCGCGCCGCGGCGCGGCTTCCGAGGCGCCGCCGAACTGCAGCGAGGAATTGCAAAAGTGAATGGCGCGATCGAGTGACGCGATGAGCTTGGGCACGAAGCGCTGCACGGTGGGATCGGGAATATCGACGAGACGATCCGAAATGAGCTGTGCGTTCGCCAGCATGTTGCGCAAATCGTGATTGATTTTCGAGACTGCGAGTCCAAGCTGCGCGAGCCTGTTCTTCTGTGCCAGAAGACTTGAGAGCTCACGTTGCATGCTCGCAAGCTCTCGTTCCGCGACACCGATCTCGTCCATCCGCCCGGTTGCCGGCATAATGCGGCTTGCGTCTTCTGGATTTTCGGAAAAGCGCAGCATGTTGCTGGTCAGCCGGGTGAGCGGTTTCACGAACAGTCGACTGAGCGCAAGATAGACGACGATCGCCGTCAGCACCGAGAGAATGACGGACAACCAAAGAATGTTCATTCCATAGCGCATCATCGCTGCTTTGAGCGGCGCTTCGGGAATTACGATCTCGATCAGGTCGGAGTTATCGGGGCCGGCACGACCGGCGACGCGGATCGTTTTTCCGCTGCCGTCGAATATCGTCCTGACCGCATCCCCCATCTGCTCAAATCTAAGGACCAGGCCATCCCAGAACGAGTCCGGATCCGGTTGCAGATAATAAACATAGTCGATCGCCAGATCGCCTTGCGCCGGAAGGACGAGGCGCCGCTCGCCCTGACGACGAGAGGCAATCGCGCGCACTTCGGCGGTCCTCAGCAAGTCGGCGCGCAACGCCGATGGGACCTCGCCGCCCGGAAAAGCATCCGAAGCCAGCGCCGCAAGCTGCGCTGCCGTCAGCCGTTCCTTCAGCCAGGTCACGCGGAAGTTCGAGATCGCCGGCACGAAGATCAGCGCCTCGGCGATCAGAACGAACAGGACCGTCAGCGCGATCAGCTTGGCGGGGAGACCACGACTTTCCCAAAGGCGCGAAAACGCACGCCACAACGATACGGCGGCCGAGGTCTTCACCACCTCGGTGTCTCCATGCTCCCCGTTGCCATTGAGAATCGTGCGCTGCACTGACTTCGATATACCCATTGCCGGAAATGATTAGCCGAGCTTGGCGAGCAATGCGATCACTTTGCGCACATAGGGATTGCTGGGAGATGTTGCAAAGTAACGAAATGCAGCGCGCTTGTTAATTTCCGACAATGTCGGATGGGGCGAAATCCATCGCGTCATCGCTTTGATGTTGAGGCTTTGGGAAATCGCGAGCGACCACATTTGGATGACCTCTCCAGCTTGTGCGCCGACGATACCTGCTCCCAGGATGGCGCCCCGTTTTGACGTCACGACCTTGATATGGCCATCCGTTTCCCGTTCCGCCTGCGCCCGGTCGTTTTCATGATACGGCCAACGCAGCACATTCACTCCGCCGTACTTGGCCCGAGCCTCCGCCTCTGAAAGGCCGGTATAGGCGAGTTCCGGTTCAGTAAAGACGACGCGCGGTGCCGAGCGCCCGGCGGCTTTGGTGTGGCGGCGAAAGAGGGTTCGGCGAAGCACGACTTCCGCGTGATGGGTGGCGGCATGGTCCGACTGCGCACCACCCGTGACGTCTCCGATGGCATAGACACGGCGGTTTCCAGTTCTAAGGCCCGCGTTCACGGTGATCCCGGCGCTCGTCGCCTCGATACCGGCAGCGTCGAGACCCAAGTCCGCGACGTTGGCCTTGCGGCCGGCGGCGATGAGCAGATCGCTGCCTTCGATGCTGTCGGCCCCCTCAGCCGTTTCGATCTTAACAAGGATGCGCCCACGCTCGCCCGAAACGCGTTTGATATTCACGCCTTCCCGGATGACGATGCCTTCGCTGTTCAACCGGGTAAGCACGACGAGAGCCAATTCGGGATCCTCATCGCCGAGAGCTTGCGCTGCATCGAGCACGGTCACGCGCGACCCGAGCCGCCGGTAAGCTTGCGCCAGTTCAAGTCCACTGGCCCCGCCGCCGATAACGATCAAATGCGCGATCGGAGTGGCATTTTCGAAAATGGACTCGGTCGTGAAATAGGGGACTTCGACAAGACCGGAGATTTCCGGAATGCGAGGCGAAGACCCTGTCGCGATGACAAAGCGCCGAGCCCTGATGCGGAAATCGCCGGCGGTAACAGTCGATCGATCGACAAACTTCGCAGGCGCTGCGATCACGCGGACGCCGAGGCCGGCAAACCGCTCTGCGGATGCATTTGGTGCGAGACGCGCAATCACGTCCTTGACGTGCCGCCGCACACCCGCAAGGTCGATCAGCGGCTCGACACCGCGAATTCCGAACGGCGAAGCTGTGCGCATGGCGTTGGCCCGCTTCGCCGCCGCCAGCAGGGCTTTCGACGGAATGCTCCCGTAATTGAGATCATCTCCGCCCATTCTGTGCTTTTCGATGAGAACGACGCGCTGGCCGAAGGCCGCCGCCGCGGCGGCCAGCGTAAGGCCCCCCGGCCCAGCCCCGATAATGCAAAAATCTGCCTCGATGTTCTGGCTCGGAGACGCAGGCTCGGGAACGTCTTTCGGCATACCGTTCTCCCACCAGTGCGAGTGAGGACGTGAGGATGGCGCGTTTGCCGGTTAACGCTAAAGCCGATCCCCGCAACAATCGAGAGCCACCCGCCGTCAACCTGTGCGTGAGCACGGCAAATTTTGTTCAAGTATCGACCGTTGCGTCCTCAGTCATCGCCTCATACGCTTAGGCCCGCGTTGACTTGCCTTTTCGGCCAAACTATAAGACGCCTGAATTCCGGAGAAATTCGCGTCCTGCCGAGGCTGTCAGCCCGGCGCTGCGGCCTTTCTAAGCATCGGAAAAACAACGCAATTCGCCTTCCTCCGCGTGGGCGAAGCCAGAAACTAATTCGGACGGAGAGTTCCGTGAAGCGCACGTATCAACCGAGTCGCATCGTTCGCAAGCGCCGCCATGGATTTCGCAAGCGCATGCTGACAGCCGGCGGCCAGAAGGTTCTTGCTCGTCGTCGTGCCAAGGGCCGTAAGCGCCTCTCGGCCTAGAAACAGGCGTCCGCCCAACCTGTAATCGGGACTGACGAGCCGCGGGCGCAATGCGCTTCGCGGTTCTTTTGGCTATGCCCGCCGCCGGGTGCTCTGATAGTTTGTAT
>JAICLG010000112.1 GCA_025927515.1 Hyphomicrobium sp. | reverse complement strand
TTCGACATTCGTTTTCGCGACTCGATCTGGCGCGCCTGATTGATTTCGTGGTTCGTATCGGCTTCGATCAACGCTGACATGACGGTGTCGTAGTACAGGGCGGCGTCGGACAGAAGCAGCAGATCGAGTCCTGCGTTCAGCGCCTTGACCGCGGCGCCGCCGATACCGTCCGGCGAGCGCATCACCGCGCCCATGCCGAGATCGTCGGTGATCAGCAGAACGTCGCCCTTCGTGCGGCCCCGGATAATCGAGTTGATCACGATGTCGGAATAGGAAGCCGGCGTCGTCTTATCGACAGCCTCAATGCGCACGTGTCCAACCATCGTCGCGATGCCCGGTTTGCCCATCAGGCGGCGGAACGGTACCCAATCGCTGAGTTCAAGCTGCGGCAGGCCGGCGGAGATTTCGCCCGTCGTCACATGCGTGTCGCGCGCGACGCGTCCAAGGCCGGGGAAGTGCTTTAGTGTGCAGATGATGTTGAACTTCGTCAGCGTATCGCAATACCAGCCGGCAACCTTGGCGACGACGTAAGGATTGCTGTCGATGGCGCGCCAATAAAGTTGCGTCTCGCCATTGTCGCGCCGGTGAGAACTCAATCGCAAATCGACGACGGGGCCGAAATTCATCGTCACGCCGATGCGCTCGAGTTCGCGTGCCTGCGTCTCGGCGTACTTCCGGACAGCCGTCTCAAGCTCGGCGTCGCTTTTGTTCTTGTCCACGAGAGTGGCGAGCGCAGGCTGGCGTTTCAGAGGCGGCGACAGGCGCGACACATATCCGCCTTCCTGATCGGCCGCCAGAAGCAGAGGCGGCAGGCCTTGCGCCTTGCGGATGTCCTGGAGATTTTGAATGTCTTTTGCGACGTCGGCCGCCTTACGTCCGCGTACGTTGAAGTCCGTGACGAAGATGCCGCCGATGGCGCGCTTCTCGACAAGGGGCTTCAGTTCGTCGAACCGTGCGAAGCCGACGATGATGTGCTGCCCGAGTCGCGCAAGCCGATCAGGATCGGACGCAAGGATCTCATCGCGGGTCAGCACTTTGAGGGGCCGCTTCGGCGGCAATGGAACGCCGAGCTGGATGGTTTGCTTCGAGGCGTCGGGAGCGGCTTTCGAGGCTTTGCGATGCGCTCGCCGGGCCGGGCGGTGCCTGTGACCGGTCCCATGTTTGGCGTGCTTCGAGGCGATGTGGTGTGTCCGCGCGTTGGCGACATGCGCAGGTAGCGCCAGGAGCGCCGACAAGCAGCCAAGGACGACGATTGCGCCGATAGGACTACGTATCATCATCCACCAATTAGCGTGCGCACCGCCGGCTTGGGCGGATCGTCCTACTATGACTGCTTTTCCTGCCGCGGCATTACCGGCCGCCAATATCAATAAATTCTGACCGGAAAGTAGCGCTGCACGAGTTCTTCGAAGCGGCCGGATGCGCGGACCCGGTCCAGGCCTTTGTTCAATAAGAGCCTAATTTGAGGATCATTCTTCGGAACCGCAATGGCGATGCCATCGCCGAAGAATTTTGGTTCGAGGAATGGACCGCCCCGCATTTCGCAACATTGTCGCGAGAGCGTTCCGTTCAGCCAGAACGCCAGCGAAATCCCGTCGTCGAAAAGAAAGTCGGCTTTGCCTGCCGCGAGCGCCTCACGCGCGAGGTCGGGATTCTCATAAACGACCAGCGCGCTGTCGTGGAAAAACGTCCGGAGATACGCCTCGTGCGCCGTTCCGCGCGCAACGGCGATACGCTTGCCGTCAAGGCCACTGGGCGTCATGTCGACCTTGGCTGAATCTTTCCGTCCGGCGAAGCGTCCTGGGGTATGGAAATAGCGATCCGTGAAATCGACTTGCTTGAGGGCCGCTGCGGTCACGCGATGACCAGCAATGACGGCGTCGGCATCGCCCTTCTTCAGTCCGGCGAAAAGCTCCTCCCAGGGCCGTGCCTTGATATCGCATGAGGTATTGAGTTCGAGGCATATCGCGCGCGCGAGATCGACGTTGAAGCCGACGAGCACGCCATCTTCGTCGTAGAAGTCGAATGGCGGGAAATCGCTGTCGGTCAGAAAGCGGATGACGACGCGCCGCGGCGCAGCATCGGCGCGTTGGGCACCCGCCTGTGTATCGGCGCGGCCGACCTGAGAGCTCTGATCTTGCGCGTAAGCGAAATTGCCGAGGCAAGCGAGCCCGGCAGCCATCGCACCGGCGAACAGACAAAGCAGATGAGATCGGAGTTTCATTTGCGCTGCAATAGATATGGCTCGCGGAAAAGTCGTGCGGCTGTTCTTAGTCCTGTTGCCGGATCGAGGCCAGTGCATATACTCGATCCTCGGCCGGAATGATGGCGCTGTTAGGGGCTGGCCGGGGGCATCGATGCCGGCGAATCAATTGGAGACGCCACGTTCGCGGCGCATGTCATTGCGCGAGGGGCCGCCGCGCGAGGGAGAGGGTCAGCCCCTCGCCTGGGAGCCGTTCTTTCATGAGATGGAAAAGCTCGACCGCGCGGTGAACGATCTACGCCGCCGTGCTCCCGATTTTTCAGCCGCAACGCCGACGCCGTCTTGGCAACGAATCTTTTTTCTAGCGGTGTCGGCTTCGTTCTCGGCGGGACTGATTTTGCTGAACGGGCTTGGGCTGTTCCTGTGGACGTTCGCGCTCGCACTGCCGTTCCTGACGATTGCGGCGGTTCGTGCCGTTGCGGTGTGGCGGACCCTGCGCAAAGCGAACGAAGATGTGGAAGCGTTTGGCTGCGACCGCCGGTTCGATGCCAGGCTTCCAAGTTTCTCGATTCTCATTCCGCTCTATCGGGAACGGGCCGTCGTTGACGGCTTGGTGAAGGCTATGCTTCGGCTCGATTATCCGGCCGACCGGCTCGAATTTCTTTTCATAACGGAGGCTGATGATCATGCGACGCGGCAGGCGCTGGCGCGGGCGGGGCTTGCTGCGAACATGCGGATCGTCACGGTGCCGAGCGGCCAACCGAGAACGAAGCCGCGTGCATTGAACTATGCGCTGCAGGACGCGCGCGGTGTTCTGGTGGCGGTCTATGATGCGGAGGACATTCCCGACGCCGATCAGCTTCGGCGGGCGGCGGAAGCATTCATCGAGGGCGGGCCGAGATTGGCGTGCGTCCAGGCGCGTCTCGGAATCTATAACGCGGACCAGTCATTCCTCAGCCGGCAATTCGCGCTCGAATATTCCGCATTGTTTCGGGGTCAGCTTCCGGCGCTCGAATTCCTCAATCTGCCGATCCCGCTCGGTGGAACTTCGAACCACTTCAGGCGCGATCTGCTTGTCAAATGCGGGGGATGGGATCCTTACAACGTCACCGAGGACGCCGACCTCGGTATCCGCTTGGCGCGGTTTGGCTATGAGGTTTCTGTCATACGATCAGAGACATTGGAGGAGGCGCCGGCACATTGGCGGACGTGGCGGGGGCAACGCACGCGTTGGATCAAAGGTTGGATGCAGACATACCTCGTCCATATGCGGCAACCTTTGCGTCTTTGGCGTGATCTTGGACATTGGCGGTTTATCGGTTTTCAGGTGATCATCGGCGGCATGATCTTGTCCATTCTGGTGCATCCCTGGTTTTATGTTCTGGCCGTGGTGCACGGCATAGGCGAGGGCCGGGTGAGTCCTGCGAACGCGATCCTGCGGTGGCTCTGCGGCATAAATCTTGCGCTGGGATATTGCGCAGCTTGGACGCTGACGATCGTCACCGCGATGCGCACGGGATCGCGGCGTCAACTTTTCTCAGCTCTCTGGCTGCCGGTTTATTGGCTGGCTATTTCATGGGCTGCGTACCGGGCTCTGCTCGAATTGATCTTCCGACCATTTCATTGGGAGAAGACGGAGCACGGGCAAGCGCCTCGTAACATGCGGGAGAAATAAAACTGCGGGTTTTGCGAGAGCGGTGACGCCTGTTGGAACGGCGCGTCGCATCGCGGGACACGGGCAGCCCGCGCGGAACCATGATCGTCCACGAACCGTTTTCCGCTCCGGAGCGGCTAAACTCGCGGGATCAGCCACATGGACCAGCACAAGCCCGCGACGGACGACGATAAGCTGCACGATGACGACGGCGACGAGGAGCAAGAGGTACAACCTCTTCGCATCGGCCCATTCATCAGAGACCATTGGATACTGGTCAGCGTTGCTGCCGTTGTGCTGATCGCAGCGCTGATAGTAGGAACGATGTGGTGGCTCAACGCGCGCCACTATGAATGGACGGACGACGCATTCATCGATGCGCGGCAGTTCGCCGTCAGCTCGAAGGTGCCGGGCTATGTCAGCGACGTAAAGGTCACTGACAATCAGAAGGTCGCGGCTGGCGATCTTCTCGTGCAGATCGACGATAGAGACTATCGCGCATCGCTCAATCAGGCGGATGCGCAACTCGCCGAAGCCAAGGCTGCGGTCGTCAGTGACGATGCGCAAATCGCGGCTCAACAGGCTCAGGTCGCGGCGGCCGAGGAACAGCAACGGGAATCGGAAGCGGCGCTGGTTTTCGCGAAACAGGAAAACGAGCGCGCGCAGAAGCTTGTCAAAACGGCCGTCGGGACCGTCCAGCGCGCGGAGCAGACCAAGTCTCAGCTCCTGCAGGCGCAGGCAACGGATTCCCGGGCGAAGGCAAGCGTCGAAGCGGCCAAGCGGCAGGTCACCGCCTTGCAGGCGCAGAAAGCCAGCGCGCTCGCAAGCGTCAAGGCCGCCGAAGCCAACCGGGCATTGGCCGCACTCAATCTGTCTTACACGTCGATCAGGGCGGCGCAATCCGGCCGCGTCGTGCAATTGTCGGCCGCAAAAGGAGAGTACGCGCAGGCCGGTGAAAATCTGATGATGTTCGTTCCGAGTCACATTTGGGTGACGGCGAATTTCAAGGAAACGCAAATCACGGACATGAGGCCCGGCCAGCCTGTCTCGATTGAAGTCGATGCCTATCCCGATCGAAAACTCAAGGGCCATGTCGATAGCCTGCAATCAGGCTCCGGGACAGCCTTCAGCCTGCTGCCTGCGGAAAACGCGACGGGCAATTTCGTCAAGGTCGTCCAGCGCATTCCGGTGAAGATCGAGATCGACGATCCGCCGACAGATCTGACGCTCGGGCCGGGAATGTCCGTCGTTCCGGAAGTCAAAGTACGATGATCGCGCAGGCGAAACGAGCGGCATCACCCAATATCAATCCCTGGATTGTCGCGTTCATCGTTTCGATCGCGACGTTCATGGAAGTGCTGGATGTCAGCATCGCCAACGTCGCGCTACGCCATATCGCCGGAAGCATGGGGGCTTCATACGATCAGGCGACGTGGATATTGACCAGTTATCTCATCGCCAATGCCGTCATTCTGCCTGCCAGCGCGTGGTTCGCGCAGCTCGTCGGACGCAAGAAATTCTACATGGCTTGCGTCACGTTGTTCACGGTCAGCTCATTGCTCTGCGGGCTGTCGTGGAGTCTCGGGTCGCTGATCTTCTTCCGAGTGCTGCAAGGGCTCGGCGGCGGTGGATTGGCCCCGAGCGAGCAAGCGATCCTTGCCGATGCCTTTCCGCCCGAGAAACGCGGGAGTGCATTTGCGGTCTATGGATTTGCCGTCGTCGTTGCACCGACGATCGGGCCAACGCTCGGCGGCTTCATCACCGATTATTCGACATGGCATTGGATTTTCTTCATCAATCTCCCGATGGGGCTCCTCTCGCTGTTTCTCGTCGGGACGTTCATTAATGAGGGAAAGAACGGAGAAGCGAAGAAACGCTCGCGCAAAACGCCGTTGAATTTCGATTTCATCGGCTTCGCGCTTGTCGCCTTATGTCTCGGCGCATTGGAGGTCGTGCTCGACGAAGGGCAACGCAGCGACTGGTTTCAGTCGGACTTCATCATCTTTTTTGCCTGCATATCGGGCGTGGCGCTCGTGTTTTTCATCCCGTGGGAGCTGACGCGGCGGCATCCTCTCGTCGATGTGCGCCTTCTCGGGACGCGTCAGTTCGGCATGTGCTTCTTGATGATGCTCGTGACAGGCGGCACGCTCTTCAGCTCCATCCAGCTCATGCCGCAACTCGTTCAAAACGAGTTTGGTTACGATGCGACGCTCGCGGGATTGTCGCTGTCCCCGGGCGGGGTCATGACGATGATGATGATGCCGATTGCGGGCTTCTTAACGGACAAGATCCAGCCCCGATATCTCATTGCGCTGGGTCTGATCATCGTAGGCTCGTCGATGTGGACGCTGACCGGTCTCAGCCCGGATCTCTCTTTGTGGTACGCCATTTGGACGCGCATGTTTACGTCGGCAGGCTTGCCATTCCTGTTCATTCCGATCACCGCGGCGTCCTACGCCGGGCTCAAGGGGACGCAAACAAATCAGGCCGCCGGGCTGATAAATATCGCGCGGAACCTCGGCGGGAGCATCGGGCTTGCGATGGTGCAGACCTCGCTACAGCAACGGCAGCAGTTTCATCAAAGCCGGCTCGTCGAGCACGCGATACCGTCGAACATCCATTTTCAAGACGCCATTCGCGCTGCTACGCAAGTGTTCGAGAAAAATCATTATACGGCCGCGGATGCAGCTCACCGTGCCTACGCTCTCGTGGAGCAAACCATTATCAAGCAAGCCACGCTGCTCTCGTATATCGACACGTTCTGGATCCTGGCGATGCTTTGCGCGTTCGCTCTGCCGCTGGCGTTTGCTTTGCGATCCATACCCCTCGGGAAGAGCGCGCAGCGTCGTTGAAGAGTGGGCGCGCTCGAAATCAATCGCAGTTACGGCGCGCGTCCGAAGGCTTTGCGCAGTTCCTTCTTCGCAACACCGAGCGTATGGCGGCGGCTCGATGACAGGTTCTTGCCCGCTCGATTGATGTAGAACGTCAGCATCGACATGGCCGATTGGAATGGCGTACCTTTGCGCCGCCGGCTGTGCTCCGCCGAGCGCTTCAGCGACTTCGCGATATCGGATGCACTTCTCTTTTTGAATACGTTCGATTCCAGATCGAGCGCGTCGCTCTCGCGCGTGACATTCGCCGACCAACGTCTGGCTCGGCTCCTGCCACCTTTCTGAGCCTTTCGCGGCTTGACCTCGGCTCGTTCTTTTCTCGTATTGGCAGAGGGCAATTTACTATTCCCTGGCGATCGTTTTGCATTCGGACGTGCGGCTAACACTTGGAATACAGTCGTTGATTTGCTAAAGTTCCCTAGCGGGACGCCTCCGTGGAACCTAGCGCGCTGAGCATAGTTCAATTGTGCATAGCCGCCTAAGTGCCGGTGGAAAAACATGAAGTTCGCGCTGCAAGCTCTAATCAACGGTTGCATCCAGCAAGGATCGCTGACCCTTGAACTTCCCGATGGTGACCGCCTGGTCGCGGGTGACGGCTCTGGTCCGCCCATCACGATCCGGCTCACGGACAAACGCGCAATACGAGAACTCGTATTGAATCCGGAAATGGCATTCGGGGAACTTTATACCGACGGGCGGATGCTCGTTTCGGGCGGTTCGATCTACGATGTTCTTGATCTCATCGGGCACAATCTGAAAGACCTCCTGCCGCCGCAGATGGGCCGCATTCGTCACGCTTTGCGCGCAATTTTCGATCATTGGACGCGGCGGAATTCCAAAAAGCTCGCGAAACAGAATGTCCATCATCACTACGACATCGACGACCGCATCTATTCCCTTTTTCTCGATGCCGACCGCCAATATTCGTGCGCGTACTTCGACGCCGAGAACCGGAGCAAGAATCTCGAAGAAGCGCAGCTTGCGAAGAAGCGCCATATCGCCTCGAAGCTAATCATTCCATCGGGCGCATCGGTGCTGGACATCGGCAGCGGATGGGGCGGGCTAGCTCTCTATCTGGCAGACCTATTCGACGTCGACGTGACGGGTCTCACGCTGTCGACGGAGCAGCTGAAGGTTTCGGAGCAGCGCGCCAGAGATAAGAACCTCGACTCGCGCGTGCATTTTCTTCTGAAAGATTACCGTGCGCTCGAAAAGACGTTCGATCGCATCGTTTCCGTCGGCATGTTCGAGCATGTCGGTCTGAAGTGCTACGACACGTTCTTCGACGTCATCCATAGGACGCTCAAAGATGACGGCGTCGCGCTTATTCATGCGATCGGCAGGCTGGACGGCAAGAGCCCGACGAATCCGTGGTTTACAAAATATATATTCCCCGGCAGCTACCTGCCATCCCTGGCCGAGGTTCTGCCGTCTATTGAGAAAGCCAAGCTCATCGTCACGGATATCGAGATCTTGCGTCTTCACTATGCCGACACGCTGGCTGAGTGGCGGAGCCGTTTCCTTGCCCGGCGTGCGGACGCCGCGGCGGCGCTTGGAGAGCGGTTCTGCCGCATGTGGGAATTCTACCTTGCGTCTGCCGAAGCTGGATTCCGATATGGCGGCTTGATGGTATTTCAAGTTCAACTCGCCAAGAAGCTCGATACGGTTCCGCGAACGAGAACGTATATCGAGGAGGAAGAAGCCCGGCTCCGTCGCCTGGAGCAGGCGGCCTCGGCGCATCCCATGGCGGCAGAGTGATCGGGCGCATTCTGGAATTGCGCTTTTGTCGGAAGCGCGCGCTTCGTGGGCACCAAGAGAGTTCGACTGAGCACCGGATACTAGCGAGCGTCTCCGCGATGGTCGGCGGATTAATTCGGGCGCTCCGTGACGAAACTTCGCGTATGTTGCGATCATAGAGATATGATCAAGGAGCGCGCGTCATGGGCCGGATCTGGCAGAACCAGGGATTTCGAATACATCTGATCATTTACGCCGTCGTCAACGTGATACTGATAATTGTCAACCTGGCGACGAGCCCGGGCAAGCTTTGGTTCTATTGGCCATTGATCGGGTGGGGCATCGGCGTTGCCGTCCACGGTTTCGGTGTTTATCGCCGCGCGTCGCGGCCGCCCGCGCGAGCCCGTGTCGCTCGTAATGGGCAGCATTGACGCCATAGATGCAAAGCTTTGCGTTACTGCAGGGAATTTATTGCCGAGATCGCTGCGGCGTCGCGTTGGGTTCGCGCGGACTCTGGCGTTTTTTTCCGGCCTTTGCGAGATCATAAGCGCGTGCGGTGACGGCGTTGAGCGATTTTTCCACGTCGAGCCGAGCACTTTCGAGTTCGGCTTCGGTTGCTTCGGCCGAGACGAAGATCGGGTCACCCGCAACGACGGCGAGCGTCGAAAAAGG
>JAICLG010000068.1 GCA_025927515.1 Hyphomicrobium sp. | reverse complement strand
ATCCGAATGTTTTTGATGGGCAATGAGAGCTCGTCTGCCGGGGCCGTATTCCAATATATGCGACTAAGGTGATGTCTTGCCGGGCTGGATGCGTTGGCAGCCAACGGGTTCAAGGATGTTTGTCAGGCTGGTCCTGGAGGCTGTGCACGGTCTTGGCAGGGCCGCGGCGTCTCATGCCGACGCGCACCGCGCGGAGATCAACAAAGAGCTTATGGATCGCGCGAGGGACGCAGCGCGTTATTCACATGCGGATCGCTCGGAACGCTTCCTCTCGTGCGATCGTGCCGACGATCTCCCCTCGAGCTCACAGTGCGGGATACGACGTCGGCGATCCTAGGCCAGCACACGGCTGGTGGCGACGTGCTGCCATGACGTCATCCGAGTCAGAAACGAAGTCGGAGTAGGTCATCCATACAAATGACACAAAAACAAGGACTGAGGGGCCGACGGATACCGGCTCCCTTTTTTATGATCCCGGCCGACCGCAGGCTGGAGCCGCTAAAACCGCTTCTCCAAAAACGACACATAACGCGTGAATTTTTGCAAATAGCGTCGCCAACGCCGCTTCGCGAGATAAGATGACTATGCTACCCGAGGCCGACCAGTGGACGGCATTTGATTCCACTCACGGGAGACCACGATCTTGAATCTGAGCGTAAAGCAGCCGCTTCGTGCGGAGAGCCGTGCCGAGCTTCGCGGCCGCGATGTGCGACTTGCACCGGTTGTCGAGCCGGAAGTGATGCCGGAGTCGCAAAAGCAGCGCGTGCGCCGCTTGGCTGCACACTGCCAGAAATATCGCGGCGCGCTGCCACGTCTCGCAGCCCAGCAGCTCGTTACGACATTGGTCCCGCTGGTTCTGGTTCTCGCGGTGATGTTCGCGACCGTCGAACATGCGTATTGGGCGACGCTGCTTCTCGCCATTCCTGCCGCCGGCCTTCTGGTGCGCGCCTTCATCATCCAGCATGATTGCGGGCATGGCTCGTTCTTCGCGTCGCGTTCGCTCAACGATTTTGTCGGCAGATGCATGAGCGTGCTGACGATGGCGCCTTATGGCGTCTGGCGCCGGGAACATGCGCAGCATCACGCGACCTCGGGCAACCTCGACCGGCGCGGCGCCGGCGATATCGATACGTTCACCGTCAGGGAATACCAGCTGCTTTCGCCGCTGCAGAAGTTCCGCTATCGCCTTTACCGCAATCCCTTTTTCCTTTTCGGGATCGGCGTACCGGCGTATTTCGTGATTTTGCAACGGCTGCCGTGGCTGCATGCGCTTCCGGCGCGCGATACCTGGCGCAGCGTCGCCGGACTCAATATTGGGCTGGTCGTCTTCTACCTGCCGCTTGTTTACTGGTTCGGCCTTGCGAACGTCCTCTGGGTCGGTCTGCCGGTTCTGCATATCGCGGCCGCCGCCGGTGGTTGGCTTTTCTTTATTCAGCACCAATTCGAGGAAACGACTTGGGATAAGGCCGAGGGCTGGGACTTCCAGGTCGCGGCACTGCTCGGGTCTTCCTATTACAAGCTGCCGAGCGTCCTGAACTGGTTCACCGGCAACATCGGGCTGCACCATATTCATCATCTCAACAGCATGATTCCGAATTACCGGCTGATGGCTTGCCTCAACGCGAGCCCCGAGCTGAAAGCGATCAATAAGCTGACGCTGCGTGACAGCCTGAGGTGCGCACGGCTGAAGCTATGGGACGAGGATGGCCGCCGTCTGATCAGCTTCAACGAGCTGCCCGCGATGTCGTGAATGCGAGCTGCCGTGCGATGACGAATACCGATCGACGCGACGCGGACGACGAGCTGCTTACGATTCGCGATTGGTTGCGCTATGCCGTCAGCGCCATGACACGCGCTGGCGTCGTCTACGGCCACGGAACGGGAAACGCGGTCGATGAGGCTGCGTTTATTATCCTCTCGGTTCTTGATCTGCCGATCGACGACATCAATCCCTGGCTTGACTGCCGTCTGCTCCGAGCCGAGCGGGACGCAATCGGTGCAGTCGTTTCGGAACGCATCGCGACGCGCAAACCCGCCGCATATCTGACGAAGTGCGCCTACATTCAGGGCCGCAAGTTCTACGTCGATGAGCGCGTGATCGTGCCCCGCTCGTTCATCGGAGAGCTCCTCGCGCAAGACCAGCTTGCTTCGATCGTGCCCGATGCTTCCTCGATCCGGCGCGTGCTCGACATGTGCACGGGTTCCGGCTGCCTTGCGATCCTTGCGGCGGAGGCATTTCCCAACGCGGAAATTCATGCAAGCGACATTTCGCAGGACGCGCTTGCCGTCGCCGAGCGCAATGTCCGAGATTATGGCCTGCAAGAGCGCGTTCGGCTTTTCGCTGCCGATTTGTTCGACGGCCTTCCCGCCGATCCCTACGATCTGATCATTTCCAATCCGCCTTATGTGGCAGCGGCTGAAGTGGCGGCGTTTCCATTGGAATATCAAGCCGAGCCGCAGCTCGCGCATCTTGGCGGCGCCGATGGTCTCGATATTGTTCGGCGCATTCTCCATAGCGCCGCCGACCATCTCACAGCCGATGGAAGCCTGCTGGTGGAAATCGGAACGGGGCAGGAGAGACTCGAAGGGTCTTTTCCGGATCTGCCGTTCTTCTGGCTCGATACAGCGCGGAGCGGAGGCGAAGTTTTTGGGCTCTCCGCTTCCGATCTCCGCCACTTAGCACGCCAACCGGACTCGCGAGATGGCGAGCGCCGCCATCATCATCCGGTCGCTGACTGACCTGCGCGTCACTCTGCCTTTGCTCGCGATCAGCCGAACGCGCCAAAGTGATGCTCGATACCCGTGCCGATCTCGCGGACGAATTCGTAGGAAATTTCCATCGGGGTCAGAATTTCCGTCTCGAGGCGCGCGTAGTCGTCGATACCGCGCGGGCGATAGGTCGCCTGTTCATCGAACTCGGAAGCGCCCTTTTCCTCGAGGTTCTTGGCCGAGTGCGGGAACGCCTTGCGCAAGATGTTCAAGACTTCCGGAATGTCGAGTCCCATGGCCATTTCAAGGACTTGCGCATGCGATAGGCCGTCCTGCGGGGTGAAGCGGGGCAACTGCGCCGCTAAGATGAAGATGCGCATGATCAGCGCCAGGCGCAAAGCCTGAAGGAGATCGAGCTCCAGACGGTTCTCGTCAGGGACGCTTCCGGCCTCGATTTTCAGATCGGCGAGAATGGCGTGCAGATCGATCGCATCGAGACGCAGGAGGTGGACCAGCTCGCTGATCGATTCCTTGCGATGATCCGGCAGCAAATGCGTCGCGAGCGTACGGAACGCGCTGCTCAGATTCTGCTCGCGTCCCCAAGAGGCGCGTGAGGCCCAGAGCCCCGCGTTAAAGACCTGCGCATTCGCGCCCATGGCGTTGAGGCTCGACATCCTCTTGGCATAGGCGATCATGTCGAGAAGCGAGCGTAGCCGCCTCGAACTATTTGCAAGTTTGTTGAACCGATCGCTATCGGAACCGACGGCGGTACCGAGCCCCGCCACGACGTTGGCGATGTAGCCGAACTGTTGCAGGATGGCATTGTTCGGGATGGCGCGCATACGCGCGGGGTTGCCGCGATCCGACGTGTGCTCGCCCTGGCGCTTCACGGGCCGAGAGCCCGTTTTGAACAGCAAGTTCGGACCAAAAGCGCCAAGGACGGAGCGATAGCCGTCGTGCGCGAAGAGACGCTGCTGAAACGTGCGCAGGCGCAGGAAGAAATCGAGGCTGAAGTTATGTGCCTCGTAGAACGGATCGCTTTCAGGCTCGGGGATTTCGCCATCCATGACGACGGTCGCGAGAGCGCGCGTCGTCAGGGCACGATTGCCGAAAAACATGTATCCGTCGCCGCCCTGAAAGCTCGTCTCGTGCTTTACGGGGATGCTTGCGTCGGCGAAACGGCGGCGCGCTTCGTCGGTCATGAGATAATGAAGCCGGGTATGGAGCGTACCTGGATGCGCTCCCCGGCCCATCGACTCGCCGTGCGTCGAGAAGATCAGCATTTCGACGCCGTCGAGCTTGGCCCGATCCAAGAGCGCCGCAAGGCCGTGATAATAGCGTTCGATCGCAAGCGTCGCGGGAATCTGACCGATGAACCGGCCGGCGTCGGAGAACCCGGTTTGGATGCTTATCCGCTTACGGATCTTGACGTAGTCGCGGTAGGTTTCCTCTTCGACAAGGCGCTCCATGATGCGAGAGCCATTCTCGAGTCCCGCAGGCGTTTCGAAGAGCGGTGAAATATCGGTGATGTGGTCGACACCGAAGAGCTTGGCGAAGAACACCGCGATCAGCACGGTCGCCGGCGATTCGCATTCGGCGATGAGGAAACGGATTGGTGTTTCCTTGTCGACGTGTTTCTGAATTTGAGAGATCAGCGCGAACTGCCGGATCGCCGTTGCCGTCTCAAGGTCGAGCGTCGCGAAGTTCACGGCCTCTTGCGGGCAGTCCCTGATCATATCGACGATGCGCGCCAGGGATTGGCTTTCAGTCAAGTCCCGCGTCCAGGGTTCGTGGACGTACGCGCGGAAGGCGTTGTTCAGCTGCAATGCGTTGATGCGCAGGTGGATGTGTGACGTGCCTAGGCCCGTAGCCTCGACGAGTCCGGAAAGTGCGGCAACCGCGCGCTTCATCTGCGGCGCCTGAACGGTATCGATCAAAGATACGAACAGGGCTTGCAGCGGCTCGACGGTCAACAGGTTGTAGCCGTCGGTCTTGGTAATGACGTTGGCGGCGGCTGCCAGCGTCGACGGGTCGTGCAAGAACTCGTCGAGGGCCTTGAGCTGCTCATCGACCGACGCGATCCCCAGATCGAGCTTGGCAACGATCTGGCGCGCAACCCGCTCGGCGGCGTCGCTGCCCTCAAGCTTGTGCTTCAGGACGACAAAGCGTTCGCGAATGTCGGCAAGGGCGCCGCGCTTTTCGAGCAGGCGCACCTGGAATGAAAAAGTCCACGCAATATCGGTACGCCCGTCGAGATCGTAGCCGATCCACGATGCCAGAGTCGTCAGCTTCGGCCGGAGCTTGAACGCAGCATCGCCGAATTTCTGAGAGGCAACGCTATAGAACCCGTGCAGCAATTCTTCGTAGGCGTTGCGAAGATTGCGGATCGCTTCCTGGGCGCATTTATACTCGTGCTGAAGCGTCAACTCGCGCTCCGGCGCGTGCGGTAATCCGATCGTTACGTCGCCCGTCGGATCGGCAACGGCGATCTCGACCATGCGCCTGTAGAGTGCATCGGACAGCGCGAACGTCGGGTGTGCGGTCAGAACGATGCCGGTGCGCGCGCGGTCCCAGCGCTCCGAAAAAGCTTCGATGGAGCCTGCTTCGTTGGCGATCTTTTCGATGTAGGACGTAAAGTCCTTCAGCGTCGTCGCTTGGTCGACATAACCGACTTTCTCGCGCAGCCGTCGCGCCCGGCGCACGCAAGCGCGATCCATCAGCCGGCCGGCGAGCGCCTTGATCTCGTCGAAAGACATGTCGCCCGACTCGAGCTGACGCGACAAGTCGAAGGCCAAATTCAATATCGGGTTGAGCGAAGGATTGTCTGGAATCTGCGTTCTCAGACGCTTCAATTCATCGATCAGTTCGACTTCGCTGAGTTTCGTCGTCGTATCTTGCATCAATCAAGCCTCCGCGTCCCGGGGGGCGGGACCGCGTTCGAGCGTAGATATAATCGCTCGGCGTGCAAAGACCGGAGCGGCAAATACTTTCGCCCCGGTCCCGCACTGATTTCAGACGGCACCGTTTCAGGCGACCTTCTTCAAGCGGCCGATGACCTGCGCAACGGTCGATCCCATCTCCGAAGGCGTCGGTGCAATTGTCACACCGCAGCCCTTCAGGATCTCGACCTTCTCGGCCGCCGACTCGCCAAACGCCGAGACGATGGCGCCAGCGTGGCCCATACGACGCCCTTTCGGGGCCGAGAGACCTGCGATGTAGGCGACCACCGGCTTCTTCATGTGCTCCTTGGCGAAGAGACCGGCTTCGGCCTCCTGCGGCCCGCCGATTTCGCCGATCATCAAGACGGCATCCGTCTCAGGATCGTTCTCGAAGTGCTCAAGCACGTCGCGATGCGATGATCCGTTGATCGGGTCGCCGCCGATACCGACCGAGGTCGAAACGCCAATGCCCAGGGCCTTCATCTGCTCGGCAGCTTCGTAGCCGAGTGTGCCGGAGCGGCCGACGATGCCGACGCGGCCGGGAAGATAGATGTGCCCCGGCATGATGCCGAGCATGGCCTTACCGGGCGAGATCGTACCGGCGCAGTTGGGGCCGGTCAGAATCATGCGCCCTTCCTTTTTGTAGCGGCGCATGTAGCGTTTCACGCGGATCATGTCCTGCGCCGGGATGCCATCCGTGATGCAGACGCAGTATTTGATGCCCGCGTCGGCGGCTTCCATGATCGCGTCGGCCGCGAACGGAGGCGGCACGAAGACGATCGAAGCTTCGGCGCCGGTCTCGTCCACTGCACCCTTGACGGTGTTGAAGACGGGACGGCCGAGATGCGAGGTGCCGCCTTTGCCGGGCGTCACGCCACCGACAACGTTGGAACCGTAGTCGATCATCTCCTGGGCATGGAAAGTGCCGATACGACCGGTGAAGCCCTGGATCAGGATCGGCGTCTTTTCATTGATAAAGATTGCCATTGGTGCGTTTCTCCGGACTTAGGCTTTTTTTGCCGCTTCGACCGCTTGCTTTGCAGCATCGGCGAGCGTTTCCGCGCTGATGACCGTCAGACCGCTATTATCAATGATCTTGCGGCCTTCCTCAACGTTCGTACCGGCGAGGCGGACGACGATCGGCATCGTGATCTCGAGTTCCTTGACGGCATCAACGACACCTTTCGCAACCCAGTCGCAGCGGTTGATGCCGGCGAACACGTTGACGAGGATGGCCTTGACGTTCTTGTCACGAAGAACCGCCTTGAACGACTTGGTGACGCGCTCGGGTGAGGCACCGCCGCCGATGTCGAGGAAGTTTGCGGGCTCGCCGCCTGCAAGCTTGATCATGTCGAGCGTTGCCATGGCGAGGCCTGCACCGTTGACGATGCAGCCGATGTCGCCGTCGAGACCGACATAAGCAAGGCCGCGATCGGAGGCATAGGTTTCGCGCGGATCTTCCTGGCTCTTGTCGCGAAGCTCGGCGATATGCGGCCTGCGGAAGAGGGCGTTGTCGTCGAACGACATCTTGGCGTCGAGCGCCAGGACCTGCTTTTCCTTGGTGATGACGAGCGGGTTGATCTCGACCATCATGGCGTCGAGATCGCGGAATGCGCGATAGCATCCCATGATCGCGGGCACGATCTTGTTGACGATGTCGGGATCGACGCCCAATCCGAACGCCAGTTCGCGAGCCTGGAACTGCTGCATGCCAACAGCCGGGTCGACGCTGACGCGGATGATCGTGTCGGGCTGGGTCGCCGAGATTTCCTCAATGTCCATGCCGCCCGCCGCCGACGCAACGACGACGATACGCTCGGAAGCGCGATCCATCACGAAGCCGAGATAGATCTCGCGGTCGATGTTCGTCGCTTCCTCAATGTAGAGGCGCGAAACGAGCTTGCCCGACGGACCCGTCTGGTGCGTGACGAGCTTGCGGCCAAGCATGAACTCGGCCGCTTCCTCGATTTCCTTCTCACTCTTGCAGACCTTGACGCCGCCGGCTTTGCCGCGAGCGCCCGAGTGGATCTGTGCCTTAACGACGACCGTGCCGCCGAGCTCGCTGGCGCGATAAGTCGCCTGCTCGGGGCTATAGGCCAAGCCACCGCGCGCGATCGGCACGCCGAACTTCGCGAGAAGCTCCTTGGCCTGATACTCATGAATGTCCATGTCGTTGGACTCCTTGAAATAGCGTTTCCGGCTTATTTTTATTTCGCAGCGGCGCGCGCTGCTTCACTCTTCTTGATGGCGGCAGCGGTGACGAGCAGGTTCTTCGCCATCTTCTCCGACGCGGCGTCGATCATCTTGCCATCGAGCGAGGCAGCGCCCTTACCCTGGGCTTCGGCTTCCTTCAGAGCGACGAGGATTCTCTCGGCACGCTCGACTTCCTTGGCGGTCGGGGAGAAGATCTCGTTGGCGAGGTCGATCTGCGAGGGATGGATGGCCCACTTGCCTTCCATGCCGAGAGCCGCGCCGCGGCGTGCAGCTGCCTTGTAGCCTTCCGGATCGTCGATGCCGCCGAACGGTCCGTCGATCGGCCGCAAACCGTAGGCGCGGCAGGCGACGGTCATGCGCGACAGCGGGAAGTGCCACTGATCGCCCGGATAATCAGGGTTCAAGCCGCCGATGACGACGGTACGGGCTTTGTTGAAGGCCGAGTAGTCGGCAACGCCGAAGTGCATGGCTTCGAGACGGCTCGGTGCGGAAGCAATCGACTCGACGTTGGCCATGCCAAGCGGCGTTTCGATGAGCGCCTCGGTGCCGATCTTGTTCGTCAGGCCCTTCGCAACTTCGATCTGGCTGACGATGCATTCGACCGTATAGACGTCAGCAGCAACGCCGACCTTCGGAATGAGGATGGTATCGAGCTTCGAGCCTGCCTGCTCGACGATGTCGACGACGTCGCGGTACATGTAGTGCGTATCAAGTCCGTTGATGCGAACCGAGACGCTCTTGCCCGCGCCCTTCCAATCGAGATCGTTGAGCGCCTGGATGATGTTCTTGCGGGCCTGTTCCTTCTCGGGCGGCGCAACGGCGTCTTCGCAATCGAGAAACACGAAATCGGCGGCGCTCTTGATGGCGCGATCGATCATGCTCGGGTTGGAGCCCGGCACGGCGAGGTAAGAACGCTGCAGACGCTGCGTGCGGGTCGGGGTCGGGGTGTAGCTCATTTGGTCGTCGCCTTCCTGAACTGGGTTCGAACGTTTATTTTCGTTGCATTGCGATTTGAGCACGCTCGTGCGCGGTTCCGGCTTTGGAACTTTCAACGCACGCCGCGTGAAGATGCCCGGCCTTGCGGCCGGGCACGTAGATCTTACGCAGCTTTTGCTTTCGGCGTCGGACCGGTTGCCGACTTCGTCGCGGTCTTGCTGAAGTATTCGGCAGCGGCACCCGTTCCAGAGCCGAGCTTGATGTTGACGCCGTTGTCCTTGAGCGCCATTTCGACGGCGAAGAGAACGCCACCGATCATGAATTCGTCGAGCGCGCCGAGGTGGCCGATGCGGAACGCCTTGCCCGCGACCTTGTTCAGGCCGAGCCCGAGAGACGTGTTGTAGCGATAATAAGCCGTCTTGGTGATGGCATTGCTGTCGATGCCTTCCGGTACCATGACCGTCGACACCGTGTCGGAATACCACTTCGGCTCTTTCGCGCAGAGCTTCAGGCCCCAAGCGTCAACCGCGGCGCGAACACCCGAAGCGAGACGATGATGACGTGCGAAGACGTTGTCGAGACCTTCTGCGAACAGGAGATCGAGCGACGTGCGCAGGCCGTGGAACAACTGTGTGGCCGGCGTGTAGGGGAAATATCCAAGATCATTTGTCTTGATCATGTCTTCCCACGAGAAGAAGCAGCGGTTCATACGGCCGTTCTTGCTCTTGTTGATGTCGAGCGCTTTCTGGCTGACGGCAAGAATGCCGAGGCCCGTCGGGAGCATGAAGCCCTTCTGCGAACCGGAGACGCAGCAGTCGACGCCCCATTCGCCCATGCGCATGTCGAGCGAGCCGACCGAGGACACGCCATCGACCATCAGAAGTGCCGGATGCTTGGCGGCGTCGAGTGCTTTGCGGACGCCTGCGACGTCGCTGGCGACGCCGGTTGCCGTTTCGTTTTGCGTAACGAAGACGGCCTTGATCTCGTGGTTCTTATCCTTGGCGAGAATGTCAGCGTACTTCTCAACCGGAACGCCCGTGCCCCACTCTTCGTCACAAACCTCGACCTTGAGGCCAAGACGCTCGGCCATATCGACCCAGAGTAGCGAGAATTGTCCAAAGCGGCTCATCAGAACCTTGTCGCCGGTGGCGAGCGTGTTCTCGATCGCGGATTCCCAAGCGCCGGTACCCGACGACGGGAAAAGAAAAACCCGGCCGTCCTTCATCTTGAAGGCCTTCTTCAGGTCTTCGAACAGCGGCAGCGTGAACTTCGGGAATTCCGGCGAGCGCATATCTTCCATCGGGAGATTCATCGCCATGCGCACGGCGTCGGGAATATTGGTCGGGCCTGGAATAAACAGGTGAGGCGTGACGGTCGTCGTCATGAGCGTTTCTCCGCGCTGCGTTGAGCCAAGCCGGACGCTCCCTGAAAGGTTGCAGGGGTGCGAGATCCGGCGTGCTTTTGCTGATCCTTCCGCCCGATCGCAGATACGAGCGTTAGTTCTAACTAGCAGGCAGACAGTGGCGGTGTGAACGAAAAACTAACAACACCCCGTTGGGCAGATGGAGCTACCCACCTCTGCGGCGTTGTGCGCATGCTTGGAAACAAGGACGGCCGAGTCAGAGTGTCGCGTTCGTTCTGCCCTAGGTCTGGTCGTTACGGTTAACGGACACGTGCAGCGCAACGGCCATCGCGCGGTTCGAGACGCCAAGCTTATCGTATAAATTTTTGAGGTGATATTTCACCGTGTTGCGCGAGATGCCGGTTCGCGCAGCGATTTGCAGATTGGTCCACCCGTTCGCAAGCGCAGCAAGAAGCTCCCGCTCGCGCGCCGTGAGGCCTTCCAGCGGGTCGTGATTGAGAAGATCGATATCGACGTAAGGCAGCGACAAGCGGCCGCGCGCTACGGAAACCACCGCTTCGAGCAATACCGCCGGATCCTCCGTTTTCGAGACGAAGCCCCAGGCGCCGCCCTTGATCGCCTGGCGCAAGACCTCGCTGCTGCGTTCGCCGGTGTAGATCACGACGCGCGTTTGCCACTTCTCCTGTTTCAGACGGGCAAGCACAGTACCGCCGGTCATGTCGGGAAGCGTCCACCCGACGATCGCGATCTCGACGGGCTTGGTTTTCAGCGCATCGATCAAAGCTTCGCCGCTGGCATGAATGCCACAAACGCTGAAACGTCCGTCGCGCTCGATGAGGGCTTCGAGACCCGACCGAACGACCGGGTTTTGATCCGCTATGGTGACCTCGATCTTGCCGGCCATCAACGCCATGATCCTTGCGAAGCGACCGGGTTCCGGCCTTCACTGGGCGCGTCTCCAAGTCGGCGGGGAGGGTCCTCCGCCCGGGATACGCTTCGAACTCGTCTCACCCGATAAAATTTCAATCTATATTATCTTTCAACGTCTTAATAACAAATGTGCGGCCCAGCTCGGATCACCATTCCTATTACCGACGGAACGCCTCCCTCCAAAGCACCGGAGATGCAGAGACGTCTAGGGTACCATCGTCGCGTGCCATTGGAGGCAAGCCGGAGATTCAGCCGCATCGGTGGCGTGGCCGTTGTCGGAGTGGTGGCTGTCAAAGCTCGCGTGATGCAGCGGCTGGAGCAAGCGTGATTCTGGCGACCCCGGCAGGATTTGAACCTGCGACCTACGGTTTAGGAAACCGTTGCTCTATCCAGCTGAGCTACGGGGCCAACTTTTGCTCACTTCTGTAGAAAAAAATTCCCAGTGCAAATTTCTGGTCTCTTGCGCCCTAATGCCCGTCTTCTCGGTCCGGCGCAAGCGTTGCCCCTAAACGGTTCCGTGCACCATCGATGACGCATGAGAGGATGTCGGTATATCGGCCGGTGCGTTCAGGTTTGCCGATCGTCCCCAGCGCTAACAGAAAAAGCCCCGCGAGGGGGCGTTTCATTTCCTCAACTTCTTCTGCCTGGACGGCTCTCTCTTTTCCTTGCTAATGCCCATTCCCTCCAGATCGTCCAACATTGCCAAGTAGAAGCCGACCGCAACAAGAATGCCCGCCCAAGTCACCACCTGCCTGAAGTCGACCTCTTCTTTCTGAACAAACTTATTGTAAAGCGCGACACTCAGGATTCCCAACCCATATGCGCCCATAACAAGGTTCGAGAAGTAAAGCCTATATGCGCGTGGGTGATTGTAGGCGACGAACCCAAGCGCAGTCAGCGCAAGTGTACCCAACGACCACAAACCAGCTTCCATCAGTTCCTCATGATAAAACCCCACCGTGGCAGAGCACACTCAGAATTGAACCGGCTGAACCTTCTCCAGCATCCCTGATTTGAAGGAGTGCATCTTCGCCTCTTCCTGCCCCACGAACCACACGCACCACACGTCCTGATCCTTCGTCGAGCTAACGGTCATCTCTGGGCCGCCGGACCTCAACTTCACCACGTCGCCTGTCTGGAACTGCATCTGGACTCTCTCTGGCAGTGCATCTACACGAGTGCTAAGCCGATTCCATCGTGTACGTCGAGTCCATCTATTCACGAAAAATCCACTGCCAAAAGACTGCCAATGCAGCCCAGGTACTGAAAGTTCGCATCGCGGGACCGCTCTGGCACAATCCTCTCGACCTTGTGATCGCGCGTTCGGCACTACTTCTGATTGAGCGTGTCACATCCCTGTCGTATTATGAAGTGTGGCCGCGAGTGCGCGGGAGGCTGGGAAGCTCAGCGGGGCCCCGCGAGGGCCGCTCGCGGTCGCTTTATCAAATCGGCGTTCGCCTGCTCGCATCCACCCTTTTCCACCACCCCGAATGGACAACCCGGTTGTCCAGAATTGTTGCGAAGCGCTTGGCGGCGATGCCCGTCTGTGATCTGCTTTGCGTCCATGGGGCGGCGGTGGGCAGTGCGTATAGTGGCGGGCCTTTTGGGCCTTTGGGGACTCGCGCTGT
>JAICLG010000388.1 GCA_025927515.1 Hyphomicrobium sp. | reverse complement strand
GTCGTGCATTTTTCTTATTGGAGGACCGGATGGTCACGGCGAGTCCGCGCTGTCCAGTGCGTCGCTAAAGCTATCTCTTGGTATGCTGACCCTGCCCCACGGCCTTGCGCGCGTCGTTTTGATCGAGCAGCTTTATCGCGCCGCCACCATTCTTTCGGGGCACCCGTATCACAGAGCGTGACATCCGATGGAGAGTGAGGTTGTAAGCAGCAAGAAGCCAACAGAGATTGGCAGCCTGGCCAAATACAGCTTTCCACCCATCGTTACAGCGCAGGCCCGGACACTGATCCTTGGCACCTTGCCGGGAGAAAAGTCGCTACAGCTCCAGCAGTACTACGGCCATCCTCAAAATCATTTCTGGCGCTTGCTCGCGGCGATATTCAACGAGCCCCCGCCTGCAGACTATGCCGAGCGCGTAAATCTTCTGAAGAGAAATCATTGCGCGCTGTGGGATGTTCTCGAAAGCGCCGAACGGGTTGGCAGCTCGGATGCCGCCATTCGCAATCCCACGGCGAATCCGTTCGCAAAATTCTTTTCCGATTACCCTGGTATCAAGACGATCGCCTTTAACGGACAAAAGGCGCGCGCACTCTTTCGCCGCTATGTCGTGAAGTCGGGACATGTGTCGGAGCAGGATTTCATGATGATCGATCTGCCGTCATCGAGCCCGCTCTATACAAAATCGCTCGAAGAAAAACTCGCGGTCTGGAAGGCGAAACTCACTGGCATTTAGAAACGCCGAGCAAAATAATCGATGCCGAACTGCGGCAGGAGGCGACGCATGATGGCGGCGAGGTATGTCGGCGTCGTCACATAGTAGTGCCGGCGCGGGCGCGCGCTTTCGACGGCATGAATGAGGCGCTTACTCACGGCTTCCGGCTCAAGTTTGAAGGACATCTGGCCGCCGGCCTTCATGCTCTCCAGTCGCTCCCGGTAAATATCGCTATGCGGCGAATTCTCGATGTCGATCGTCGTCAAAAGCCGTTCGATCGAGTGCTCGACGAAACGCGACCGGATGGGTCCGGGTTCTATGAGAGAAACGCTGATGCCCGATCCTTCAAGCTCGAGTCGCAGCGAGGCCGTCAAAGCTTCGAGCGCGAATTTCGAGGCGCAATAAGCACCGCGATACGGCGCGACCAGAAGCCCAAGCACGGACGAACAGTTGACGATGCGCCCGCCGCCGTTCTTGCGCATCGCCGGGATGAGACGACGCGTGAGGTCGTGCGTGCCTATTAGGTTCACTTCGAGCTGTTGGCGCAGGAGCGCTGGTGTGAGATCCTCGACAGCGCCGGGCTGGCCGAAGGCCGCATTGTTGAACAATGCGTCGAGGCGGCCTCGCGTCAGTTCGAGCGCCCGGATTGCGCACGTCGCGATCGACTGCGGATCAGCCAGCTCGAGATGCAGAGCTTCCACGCCTTCGTAGTTCGTCAGGCGTGCTAGGTCATCGGGCTTGCGGGCCGTGGCGATGACCCGCCAGCCGCGCTGCTTCATCGTCCGGGCCGCATCAAGGCCGATGCCGGATGAGCATCCAGTGATGAGAATCGAGCGTGCCATCGCGGCCCCGGAATCGTGATCAACGCGAACGCGTTGTTACGGTTTCGTGTATATGCTCACGGCCATCACTGCAAACGTGCAAAATTTCGCGCTACGACTCGAGAGACATTTGCTGCGGCCTCCCGTCTTGAATTTCACCTGGACAGCCATCGCCGTCGGCGAGCGGCCGCGCCGTAAACGCCAAGGCCAGCCCCCGTCAGGCGGCTGGTCTCGCGCGTGTCATGCCTTGGGCTCTTAATTGGACACGAGGTCCCTTCGATCAATTCGCTCCTTCGAGCAGGCGACGGGCGATAACCTGCGCCTGGATCTCAGCAGCACCTTCGAAGATGTTCAATATGCGTGCGTCGCAAAGCACGCGACTGACCGGATATTCGAGCGCGAAGCCGTTGCCGCCGTGGATTTGCAACGCATTGTCGGCGTTGGCCCAGGCGACGCGCGCACCTAAAAGTTTCGCCATGCCAGCTTCGAGATCGCAGCGGCG
>JAICLG010000352.1 GCA_025927515.1 Hyphomicrobium sp. | reverse complement strand
GGTCGCGGCGCTGAAGCCCGGCGCCATCGTCGCCGGAATGGTCGATCCCTATGGCGACCGCTCCGCACTCGCGGCGCTGGCCGGTACCGGCGCGACGGTGTTCTCGATGGAGTTCATGCCGCGAACGACCCGCGCTCAGTCCATGGACGTGCTGTCGAGCCAAGCGAACCTCGCCGGATATAAAGCCGTCGTCGACGGTGCCGCGATGTTCGGCCAAGCGCTTCCAATGATGATGACCCCAGCCGGCACCGTTCCGGCAGCGAAGGCGTTCATCATGGGCGTCGGTGTGGCGGGCCTGCAGGCGATCGCGACGGCACGGCGTCTCGGTGCTCAGGTGACGGCGACTGACGTTCGGCCGGCAACCAAAGAGCAGGTGCAGTCGCTCGGCGCCAAGTTCATCGCAGTCGAAGATGACGAATTCAAACAAGCGCAGACGGCGGCCGGCTATGCGAAGCCGATGAGCGCGGAATATCAGGCCAAGCAGGCCGAGCTCATTGCCCAGCACGTCAAGACGCAGGATCTCGTCATCACGACGGCGCTGATCCCCGGCCGGCCCGCACCGAAGCTCATTACGCGCGCCATGATCGAAAGCATGAAGCCCGGCGCGGTGATCGTCGACCTCGCGGCTGAGCGTGGGGGCAACACCGAGCTGACGGAGCCCGGAAAGACGATCGAGACGCCGAACGGCGTCAGGATTTTCGCGCCTCTCAACCTCGCGGGCAGCATCGCCGTCAATGCTTCCAGTCTCTACGCGCGGAACCTGTTGGCGTTCCTGGAGACGATGATCGACAAAAAAGAAAAGACGCTGGCGATCAACTGGGACGACGATCTGATCAAGGGCACACTTGTCGCCAAGGGCGGTCAGCTGGTGCATCCAAACCTGCAAGCTACGGGAAGCTAGACAGAACAGCTTGCCAATTCCCCTACCCAGCGGGGAGGAGAACGGGCGGGAAGAAACCATAAGTCAATGTGCGAATGAAAAACGAGATAGGAACTGTGGGTACTGACATGTCGAATGAAACCGTTCGCCAAGCTCTTCGCCCCACCACTCGTAGGCGAGGGGAGCCCGGGCCAATGTCACGCTTGTTCCTTCTAGCTTTGACAGCCGCATTGCTGCTGCCCACGTCCGCGTTCGCGGAAGGCGGCGGCCACGTCAGCCCCTCGGTCTACGAGTTCATGGTCTTCGTGATCGCGGTGTTCGTCGGCTATTACGTCGTCTGGTCCGTCACGCCAGCGCTGCACACGCCGCTAATGAGCGTCACCAACGCGATCTCTTCCGTCATCGTCGTCGGTGCGTTGCTCGCGGTCGGCGTATCTCTGACGTCATCCGATAGCTCGGTCGCCAAGGTCTTTGGCTTTCTCGCTCTGACGATGGCGTCCGTGAACATCTTCGGCGGCTTCCTCGTCACCAACCGTATGCTCTCGATGTACAAAAAGAAGGACGCGCCGGCGAAGAAGGACGGCTGAGGCCGCTTCTCGCAATCCTGACGATCTGAAAAGCAGCATGAAGAACTAGGCCGGGGAACGATCCACATGTCCGCAAATGTCGCCGCACTCTTCTACCTCGCCGCGGGCGTGCTTTTCATCCTCGCGCTCCGGGGCTTGTCGAGCCCGGCAACCTCCCGCCGAGGAAATATGTTCGGCATGGTCGGCATGACCATCGCGATCCTGACGACGCTCGGGCTCGCGGCGCCGACGGCAACCTCGTGGATCCTGATCCTTCTGGGCCTCGGCATCGGCGGCTTCATCGGCGCCAAAACGGCGCGCGAAATTCCGATGACGATGATGCCGGAGCTGATCGCAGCGTTTCACTCGCTCGTCGGCCTCGCGGCCGTATTCGTCGCTGCAAGCGCTCTTTATGCGCCGTCGGCTTTCGGCATTCTCACCGACCCCACCCATCCGGCATTGGGCATCAAGGGCGGTAGCCTGTTCGAAATGGCGCTCGGCGTCGCCATCGGCGCGATCACCTTCACCGGCTCGGTCATTGCCTTCGCGAAGCTCTCAGGCCGCATGTCAGGAAAGCCGATCCTTCTGCCGATGCGCCACTTGATCAACGCTGCGCTTGGCGTGGTTCTGATCCTCGTCATCTATAGCTTCATCCAGTCGGCCGGCTCGGCGTGGCTATTCTGGCTGATCGTTCTGCTCTCACTCACGATCGGCATCCTGATCATCATCCCGATCGGCGGCGCCGATATGCCGGTCGTCATATCGATGTTGAATTCTTATTCGGGATGGGCTGCTGCGGGCATTGGCTTTACGCTCGGCAATATCGCGCTCATCATCACCGGCGCGCGGGTCGGTTCTTCGGGCGCCATTCTGTCCTACATCATGTGCAAGGGAATGAACCGGCAGTTCCTGTCGGTCATCGCAGGCGGCTTCGGCGGTGAGACGGCTGCAGCAGCTGCGGGCGGCGGTGAGCAGAAGCCCGTCAAGCTCGGATCGGCCGAGGACGCGGCTTACGTCTTGAAGAACGCCTCCAAGGTCATCATCGTGCCGGGCTACGGCATGGCCGTCGCGCAGGCTCAGCACGCGCTTCGCGAAATGGCGGATGCGTTGAAGAAGGAAGGCGTCGAGGTGAAGTACGCAATTCACCCGGTCGCCGGCCGCATGCCCGGCCATATGAACGTGCTTCTCGCGGAAGCCAACGTGCCCTACGACGAAGTCTTCGAACTCGAAGACATCAACAGCGAATTCTCCCAGGCGGAT
>JAICLG010000100.1 GCA_025927515.1 Hyphomicrobium sp. | reverse complement strand
CACACCTTCTGGTACCGCATCTATCGCGATTCGTACCGGAATGCGTTGCGCAAGACGCACCCAAGTAAAGGACGGGTTGACGTTTGCCAGGGCCGGCCCATCGTCGCTCCGCTCACGATCGGCAACGCCCGCAGAAATGCTCTCGACGTGACCGCGAATCGGATTGGCGACACCCATGATATGGGCGATGACCGGATCACCAATATGAATCGCCGGTATCTTTGTTTCCTCGAAATACCCTTCGATGCGCGTCGACTGCTTGTAGACGAGCGCTGAGACCGTTGCGCCGCGCTGCAAATAAATGCCGGCCTGCAGGGTCATGTTGGAGATGTAACCGTCGACCGGGGCACGCACCGCCGTACGTTCGAGGTTGAGTTTGGCCAGATCCCTTGCGGCAATCGCCTTCGCCAGCGCCGCCTTCAATTCCTCGACACGCGCATGGCCCCGCTCGACGTTCTCCGTCGAGACGAGATTCGACATGGCGTGGTTGCGCCGATCTTCGCGCTCGGCCTGCGCCAGAACGGCTTGCTGACTCGCAACCTCGGCTTCGGCCTGCTGAAGTGCGAGCTGGTAGCGCGGCTTATCCATGACCACGAGCACCGCTCCCTTGCGGACAAATTCGTTGTCGTGGACGAGGACCTCCGTAATAAGTCCGGCAACGTCGGTCGCGACATGGACGATATCGGCGCGAACTTTTCCGTCACGTGTGATGGGCTGGACTTGATACCGCTGCCAAAGGAGCTGCATCGCAAGCAGGATGACAGCTACCAGGAAAAGCGTCCCCAGTGTTCGAACCCATGCCGCGGACTTCATCGCACTGGCATTTCCGCTGGCAACATGTGGGCGTCAGCGAGCGACGCAAGGCCCCACCAGAACAGGGCGAAAAGCGCAAGATCCAGAAGACCGGGATGCCAATTGAATCGCTGCAACGGCAACCGATGAACATACGGTCGCGTCAAGTAAGCGATAAAAGCGGCAATGACCGCCCAAACCAACGCGGCAGGTACGTAAACGCCAAATATTTGAACTTCATCTATCATGCTATCACCTTAGGGTCCCTTGCGGCGGGAAAAAGATTGCATCGCATACCGACGGCGGCCAGGAGGGCCTGATGACGGCGCCCCTCATGCTCGATCGTGCGGACCGCTGAAATGGCGGCATCGAGGGCGCGCAGAACCGATGGACCTGCGGGAAGCGACACCCCTTTTCGCCGCCGCCTGCGAAAAAGATCGGCGACTGACGTGAGCAGCTTGTCGATCGCGTCGGACGTACTTCCACTCGCAACTTCGGCCGCTCGCCGCAGATGGAGGATATTGCGGCCCAATCGTAGATCGGCCAGCCCGTCGGCTGCATGCAGTGCATCGCTCTGATCTACCATTGCCAAGCGGCGGGCGATTTGCCCGAGCCGATCAAGGGCAAGCGCCGTCCAGCGACCAACGTCAAGTTCGCCGCGAGACCTTGCAAGGTTTTCCAGCTCGTACCACTGCTCTCGAATCAAACGCCGTACGCCCCAGTCTACCGCAACCGAACGGAATAAGCGCGTGACGGCGATGGTGATGACAATACCCATGACCTGCGCAAGTCCTGTGTTGACGAAAACTTCGAAATCCGGCTCGAACGTCGCGAGGAAACCGAGGCCGACGATCAGGCACGAAAACATTGGAAGCGCTGCACTCGACCGGGCTGGATCGGCTTGAATGTAGCCGATACCGATCAGCGCCGGAGCAAGAGCAACGGAGAGCATTGCGTACCCATCGACGCGGGGAAGCAGGACGAACATGTAAATGGCGGCGATGGGGAACGTGATGAGCGTCGCAAAAAGATAACGGCGAATCACTGGTGCAGGATCTTCCTGCATCGCGAACGAGCATGTGATCAGTGCCGCGAAGGCCGCGGTCGCCGAACCAGACGGCCAATCAAGCATTATCCAGACGACACAATAAAGTATAACCGCGACGCCCGTCGCTGCACCGGCCAGCGCGGCCATGTCCATATTCCGCGAGATCGGGAGCGGTTTCTCGTCGAGATGCAATTCGGCGCGTATCTCGCTATCACCGCCAAGTGTGCCAACAAGAATTCGAGCGTCGCGAACCGCTTCGACCAATTCCGAAATACGTTCAGTGAGGCTGGCGCAGATCAACGGGCTCCAATCGGATTGTTCGCTATAGTTCCGAGACAGCTCCCGCGCTCTTTCGACGAGCTGTTCCCCTTCCGCAGCTTCCTCGTCGATGCTCTGCATCTCGCGTCCGGCAAGCCAACCTCTGAGCTGCGTGATAAATGTCTGGATGTCGGACGGAAGGTTTTCGGCCCCCCCGAGCATATCCAGGCGCTGTGCGGCCGCTGACGCGAGCGGAATCATAGAAGCAAGACGCCGCTGAAGAGCGTAGACCAAGGAGCTTGTTTTAACCCCATTAGTCGTGTCGAAGGGAAGATGGATCGCGAGGATTCCGACCTCGGTGACGTCGGCAGCCAATTGCTGACGAACGTCAAAGTTCAAATTTCGATAGCGGGAATCGAGCGCTCCGTCGCACCACTCAAGGGCATCGTTGAGAAATGTATGCACGCGTTCGAGGATGGCGGGTTTGGCATTCCACGGCTGAAGCAATGAATGGATGACCGTGACGCTTAAAATGGCGACCGTCATTTCTTCGACACGCGATATCGCAACCGTGAAAATGCCTCCCGGATCGTCGAGGTAGGGAAAGCAGATGACGGCAGCGCTGAAGCCTGCCATCTGGAAGAGGTATGCCCGCGGCGTCCGATCCAGAACCGCCAAATAAATGCATATGCCCGTCCATACCGCCATGCAGAGTATGAGCAGTTCAGGGGAGTTTTGAAGATTGGGAACAACCATCACAGCGACGGTTGCTCCAAGCAAAATTCCAATGAGCCGATACGTAGCCTTTGGGCGAAGGGCGCCCGACATCGGTTGCGCCGTCACATACACAGTCAGAATTGCCCACCAGGGCCGAGGCAGCGACGCAGCAAACGCAATTCCAAGCGTGATTACGCAAGCAATATAGCTGCTAAGCGAAAACATAAGTTTCTGGTTGTCGAACAGGAATGGGCGTTCTCGCCAGCTACGTGCTGGGCTTGATGTCGGCATGGGTGAATGAACCTCGCGACCGGAGACGCGTCACGGCAGAGGAGCGGCTTGAAACGCAGGACTATGCCGTGGGGGTCGTAGGCGTGGTCGCACAAAGTTCTCGCAGCTGCAAAAACATAATATTGCTAGGTTTCAGCAAAATTTTTTATCTCAAAACGCGATCGCTTGAGTCGCAGCCCTTAAACCCTCGCGAATACGAGCAATAACTCCTTCGTCCGCTTTCATCGAATGGACGGCGTATGCGGAGTATGAAAACTCCGGACTATTTGACACAAGGGCGAGGCGGCCATCCTCAAGAAAGGGCTGGATAAATCCGCGACGAAAATACCCACTTCCGCCGACCGCAAGAATGAAGTCGAGCGCCAGCGGTCCGTAACTAATTTCAATTGGCGGAGTCGCCGGAACGGGAAACGCGGCGCGAAATGCTTGCGCGAAATCATCCCCCCAGTCGATCAGCATATGGTTGTCTGACCCACCCTCTATGTTGCTGCGCACCAATACGAGTTTTTCCTCGAATAGCAGCTCGGCGACCAGTCCCGTCCGGCGAGGCGCTCCATACAGAATTGCAACGTCCAGCGTTCCGTCTTGAACCTGTTCGATCAGACGGTCGGCACTGTCTATACGCGCCGAGAGTGCAAATTCCGGGCAGTGCCGATGCATCCACTTCAGCCATTCCGGAATCAAGGGGCTCGAAATGCTGAGTTCCGCGCCGATCGCGACGACGACTTCTCGTCCCTTTGGAAGCGCGATCGAACGGATGGCTTGTTCCGAGAGCCGGACGAGGCCCATTGCAAACTTCTGGAATTGCTCGCCGGCGAACGTCAACTGCACGCCTGTTTTATGACGTATAAAGAGCGCTTGCCCCAGTTCCTGCTCCAGCACGCGGATGCGAGCGCTGACGGCGGTCTGCGTTATGCGGAGGCTGACCGACGCGTTGGCAAAGCTTCCGGTCTTGACGATTTCGAGAAATGTCCGCGCAGCATTAATGTCCATTGTCGTTGCGTCTTATTTTCTGGAGTTAAGCACTGGAGCGGGCACCAAGTATTGATCCGAGCACTGGAATGCCGCGACCGATGCCGGGTTGAGGATATAAAACGATCGCGCCGCAATCCAGTAAACGCAACAGATCTGAACGAATCTCCGTGCATTGCGCTTGACCGCAGCGTCAATGCTTAAGGACCAGGCGCGTCGCTCATGCCACCACGCCTGCCCGTTTGACGTGTCTGAGCGGGTAATTCCTCGTGTGAGACGCAAGACAGCAAAAACGAATGGCATGGAGCGGGTGATGGGAATCGAACCCACGTATTCAGCTTGGAAGGCTGCTGCTCTACCATTGAGCTACACCCGCGATCCAGGGAAACAGGGCTTTTAGTCATGTTTTGCCGGGGATGCAATCGGACAAACGCGGAACAACCCGACAATGCGAGCACGGAAGCCGCAAACGGATAAGTGGGGCCGATCAGGCGATGATGCCGCGGCTTGCAGCGATGCCCAAGCTCAGCGACTGGGCAATGCGCTGTGACCGGTCGATGAAAAGTGCTGCAGCCGCCGGAGGACAGACCGTTTTCGCGGTATCGGCGAAAAGGCTCAGCCAGCGCTCGAAATGCGCATCCGTGATTTCCGAAATCGCCGCGTGCACCGGCATCGGCTGCCCCTTGTAACGGCCCGTCATCAGAACGACCGAGGACCAGAAGGCACGAAGCTTCGCGAGATGCTCATCCCAATTCTCGATGCGCGCCTCGAACACCGGTCCGATAAGCTCGTCCTCTCGGACCCGAGCATAGAACCGGTCCACGAGTTCTGCGATCAGTGGCTCGTCGATCCCTGCCGCGAGCCCAGGCGCCTTCGGATGCGGTTGGTGCAACATGGCGAAACCCTTGCCGGGAAAATCTATAAGATGTATTTGGTATGCATCTTATAGTTTTCGTGGTCCTTAGCAATGGCGATATGGTGCAGCCGATGCGACTAACGGTCCACACCGACTATGCGCTTCGCGTTCTAATGTACCTCAGCGTGCGCACGGAACGTCTAGCCACGATCGAAGAAATCGCCAAAGCCTACCAGATTTCCGAAAACCACCTGATGAAGGTCGTCAATCGTCTGGCCAGACACGGTTTCGTCGAAACGCTTCGCGGACGCGGTGGCGGCTTACGCCTCGGGAAGCCGGCCGATGCGACGACGATCGGGGAAGTGTTGCGCGCTGTGGAAGATGATCTTCACATCGTAGAATGTTTCGGCGCTGCCGATACATGCCGCATTTCCCAGGCGTGCCACCTCAAGCACGCCTTCAACTGCGCCCTCAATGCTTATCTCTCCGAACTCGACGGCTGGACGCTCGCGGACATCGTCTCGGATCGTAAGGCTTTGTTGCACGAACTGCGGCTGGTCGAACACTGAGCCGCTGAAGGGAGGTCACGTGCTTAAGACACGGCTGACGGAAAAACTTCGTCTACGGCATCCGATCATTTCAGCACCCATGGCTTTTGCGGCAGGCGGCCGCCTTGCGGCGGCAGTATCGGCGAGCGGGGGCCTCGGCCTCATCGGTGGCGGCTACGGCGATGCCGACTGGCTCACGCAAGAGTTTCGCGCCGCAGGCAACCAGCCGGTTGGATGCGGTTTCATCACATGGTCCCTGCTTAAACAGCCGTCGCTTCTCGATCTCGTGCTCGCCAACAAACCGAAGGCCATTCTTCTGTCGTTCGGCGACCCCCTCCCCTTGGCCGAACGCATCAAGCAGCACGGCGTGACCTTGATCTGCCAGGTGCAAACCCGGCGCGACGCAGAACGGGCGCTAGCATGCGGTGCCGATGTCATCGTTGCGCAAGGCTCCGAGGCGGGTGGGCATGGAGAAATCCGGGGCGGGCTTACGCTCGTTCCCGAAGTTGCGGACTTGATCGCCAAAGAGCGGCCAGAGACTCTTCTCTGCGCAGCTGGCGGCATCGGTGACGGCCGCGGACTTGCCGCTGCCCTCATGCTCGGCGCCGATGGCGTGCTTGTCGGCTCAAGGTTGTGGGCATCGAAAGAAGCGAATGTCAGCGCTGCCATGCACGAAGCAGCGCTTCGGTCGACGGGAGACGATACCGTCCGCTCACAAACGATGGACCTGGCGCGTAAGCTCGATTGGCCGCGGCGCTATACGGCTCGGGTGCTCCGAAACAAGTTCATCGAGCGCTGGCATGGCCGAGAGGCAGAGTTGGTCGCGGTCGCCGACGAGGAAGCGGCGAAGTACCGGGCCGCGTGGGCGGAAGGCGATCCCGATCGAAGCAATACGTTCGTTGGAGAAGTCGTCGGTCTCATCCAGGACATTGAGCCGGTCGCCGACATCATCGACCGGATGGTTCGTGACGCGGAAGCTTTGCTGCGGTCGAAAGCTGCGGCTCTGACGACGTCCTGAGCGAATGACTCCTACGCTTGGCCGAGCCGGCTGTCGCAACAGCCGTCTCGTCCTCGAAAGCGCGGTTTAACCCGAGCGTCTCTAAACCCCTCGCCGCACCAAACGCAAAAGGAACAGCAGGATACAAGCGCCGATTGCTGCTGCGATAATGGCGCCGACAATGCTGTTGCCGCCTAATGTGAAGCCTAAGTGCGGAAACAACGCGCCAGCGATAAAGGCACCGACGATACCGACGATGATATCGCCGACGAGGCCAAATCCACCGCCCTTCATGATCTGCCCAGCCAGCCAGCCGGCAATCGCTCCGATAATCAGCCAGATAACCAATGCAGTGGGATCTATGTTCATTTCCTAGTCTCCCTGGTCAGCACGCTCACGAATCGGATTGCACGATCATCTGCGGCAAAACGTCAGTTGACAAGGTAGTCTGGAATTTATGGGCGACAAACCCGTCGCCTGTTTCTGAACGAAGTTATCACTCGCGCGTTTTCTCGGCTTCGAGCCATTGCGACAGCTTCTTGAAATCGGCGGTTCCCGAAAAGGTGGTCGCTTTACCGTCGCCGTCGATCAGCCGGGTAAAGGGAAGCTCGCCCATCCAATCGCGATCGACTGCGAAACGGAGTTTTTCTTCGAAGCCGTTGGCCAGCACGTAGTTTTGCACGCCTGCGAGGCCTGCCTTCGTCAGAGCCTGCGCGATGCGCGCCGGCTTGGCGCCGCGGCGATCCCAATTCACGAAGGCGATCTCGACGCCGGGATGTTTCTTTGCGAAGCGGCCCCAATCGCTGAGCTCCACCATGCAGTTTCCGCAGGTTAAGCCCCAGAAGTGCACGATGAGCGGACGGCCTTTGTGGGAGTCGTTGAGCGTTTTCCAGCTGGCGCTGTCGAAGAGCTGCGGAGCGCTGTCAGCTCGCGCCGGGGCAATCGCAAAGCAGAGCGACAAGAGCAGCCCCGTAGCGATTGTTCGGGTGAGTGTTTGCAACAGAACGGTCATGACTGCGGCTCCAACGGAATGAGCCGGTACCCTTCTTTCAGGGTCAGCCATGACAGGTAAGCCTGCGTCTGGTTCGCAACCAGCAGCGGGTGATCGGATGCATCGCTGGTCACCGCAACGGCGCGCGGCTTGCTCCACGTCTTACCGGAATCGCGCGAGGTCATCAGCTCGATGCTTGTCTCGCTGCCATCGAAGGATTTGTAAGCGAGGTACACTGTTCCGCCGCTCGCCAGGACGTACGGACGGGACGTTTGCGCGTCTTTGCTGCCAAGTGGCATCGGGGTCGAGAACGTCTTTCCCCCGTCCTCCGAATGCGCGTAGTAGAGCCCCTTGAGCTTGCGGCCGAGCGCAAACCACGTCGCGTGATAGGTGCCATCGCTACCGATCGCGAGGCTTGGCCCCTGGTGCGGACAGGCGTTGATTTTCGCGTCGTCGTCGCTGACGCGGTAGAGAGGTCCGGGCTTTCCAGCGTTGGAAAACGTAATGACGGCATGATCGCGAATGCCGCCGTCGAAAATATTGCGGAACATCACGACTGGTTCGCCGATGCCTGCGAATGCGACGGCGATGCGGCAGCATTCGCAGCTGTTGTCTCGCGCGATCGTTGCGGCTTCGAGCGTGCCCCCCGGCTTGCCATCCCAGGCGTATGCCAACGCTGCGCCTGCGTACGGTTTTCCTTCGGCTTTCGCAGCCGCGGCGTTTCTTTTGTCGATCCAGGCGGCGAAGACGCGCCCATCACGATCGAACGCGACGACCTCGAAACGCTGACTTGGCGAGTTCGTCGTTATCGGGCTTGCCTTCGAGAACGTCCGGCCGCCATCGGACGATCGCGCGATGAACGCGTGTCCGTTGTATTTGTCGTCGCGGGTTGTAAAGGCGACGACGACGCGGGCGTCGGGGCCGAACGCGATCTTCGGGCGAGCGTCGGGACCGTCATCGAGCTGCAGCTTGGTTTTAGGAAGCGTCACGGGACTCGAAAATATCTTCCCAAGATCGGCAGAACTCGCGACAGACACGCGTCCACCTGCCACCCACGTCAGCCATAACTTGCCATCCGGTGCGAATGCCGGAGTGGCGACGCTGGCACAGGCGAGCGCCGTCGTCTGGCATGCGGTCGGCCTCGGATGATGATGCATGTGTCCGTCATGCGCGCGAGCCGCGCAGGACATGCCGGTCAATGCCGATAGAACGAGCAGCGAGATAATCGAAGGATGGTTACGCATACTTAGAACCTCACTTTCATGCCGCCGTAGTACGTTCTCGGCGCGCCTGCGTAGATGGAGCCGGCTGTCTGGGCCAACGTCTCGGCAGTCGATCCATATTTGTCCGTGATGTTGTTCGCGGATGAGACGTAGGTTTCGTCGAAAAGGTTCCTGATCTCGAAATAGGCCATCAGCGACCGGATCGGCCCCTTCTCGAAGTCCTTGGTATAGTGGACGTTCCAGTTCACGAGATCGTAACCGGGAGCTTTCAGAAGGTTGGCGTTCTCCATGTAGAAGCTGTCGTGCCATTCGTACTCGACGTACGTGCCGAGCCCCTTGAAGACACCGTCGGGCCGATCGTAGCTCAAGCGGGTCGTGAACTCGTTCGGTGAGACACCAGGAATTCTGTTGCCGGCCCTGCTCACCAACAGGTCGCTGCCGGAGACACGTTCGTCGTAATCGGTATAGACCTGATCGTTGAATATGTAGGACGCGGTCAATCGCCACCCGGGCGCAAGTGCGACATCGGCAAAGGCTTCGATGCCGCGGTGTTCGGAGGCGGGCGCATTGAACGAATAGTTCATCAGCCCCGGCCCCGCCGATTGCGAGACGATTTCGTTATTAAAAAACTCGTAGAACCCGGTAAGGCTGAGCAGAATGCCGGGTGCCGGCGTCCAATCGCCACCGAGATCGACGCCGACGTTTCGCTGCGATTTGAGGTCCGTGTTGTTTCCCGGCTCACCGTCCGAAGCTACAAACAAGTTGGAAAATTGCGGCGTACCGTAGCCCGATCCGACACGAGCCCGCAGCTGCCACTCGCGACTCGGCGTATAGACGAGACCAAGCTCCGGCGCGAAGTTCGTCATTTCGCGATTGGCAGAGATGTTGTCGATCTTCGAGATGTTCCCAGATGCATCGTAAGTAAACTTGGTCTGCGATCCGTCGAGGGACGTTCGTTCGACGGTCGCGCCCGCTACGACTGCAACCTCGTTCGTCAGCTTCACCTCTTCGCGCGCCCGCGCTCCGAAGTTCATCGTCGAGCCGTTCTGCACTGCTTGCAGCTTGCCGAGCCGGGCATCGCCGCCGGGTGCTACGAAGTAGGTCAGGCCGTCGTCGACGGGCAGATAGTTCCAGAAAGCGCCGAGATAAGAGAAGGTCGGCAGCCCGGCGAACGACGACTTGTGCTTGAGGCCGGCACTGAAGTTGTACGAGAGATAATCGCCGATGGCGCTCGTGGTGCCGGTCGGCTGGTTGATGTTGCGATCGTCGATGACGAATTGCACCTCGCTGGTTGTTGCAGCGTCAAATGCATGATCCCAGCGGAAGCCGCCGAGCGTGCGCCGGTCGTCGCGATTTGTGCCGGCTTCTTCGGCGGTCTGCGACACCGCCGCCCCGAAGCCGGGCGAGAAATTTAACGTCTCACAACCTGCCGCCGCGGTCGCAGTCGTGCGGCATCCCTTTTGATATGGATTGAGTTTGAAATTATTGAGGGACGTGCGGAACGGCACGTCGGTCGAGAGATTATTGTTGATCGCCTTTAGCGTGATCGTATCCGATGCGGTCGCCTGATACGTCAGCAGCGCGTTGATCGTTTGGGTGTTGAAGCTGCCGTATTCGAAATAGCCATCACCGCGCACGTCGCTGGTGAAGACAGAACCT
>JAICLG010000308.1 GCA_025927515.1 Hyphomicrobium sp. | reverse complement strand
CGATTGCGGTTGCGCGTAACTGCCGTCAGCAGACCTGGAAGAAGTCCCGGCCGCATCGAAGACATTTCCGTTGAAATCGGATTGGCGAGATCGAGCGCCGGAGCGCCGCCGCCGAAATGGGTTGCTTGATCCTTCGGGATGAAACTCCAAGTCACCGCCTCGACAAATCCGCGGGCTGCCAGTAAGCGGCGTGCCCGTCGCGCGCGCTTTTGCTTTTCGGTCAGCACGGCAAGCGTCACGCCGTGCAGACGCGGCAGCGGCGTTGCGGGAATCAGGTCGAGGCCGGCGATGCGCACGACTTCCTCGACGAGATCAGCTGCGCCGTGCACATCAGGCCGCCACGTCGGAACCGAAACCTTCGCGGCCTCCGGCTTGCCTTCGATGGTGAAGCCGAGCGCTTCCAGGATTTTCGTTATCTCGACATCGGGAAGCTTGATGCCACTAAGATTTTCGATGCGTGCAAAGTCGAAGGGAATGACGCGATTTTTTATCGGCTCCTTGCCTGCAACCTTGGCCTTCGAAACTTCGCCACCGCAGAGCTTCAGGATCATATCCGTTGCGAGGTCGAGGCCAGGCAGTACCGACGCGGGATCGACTCCGCGTTCGAAGCGGTAGCGCGCGTCGGTAATCAGACCCGTCTTGCGGCCGGTTGCGGCGGTTCTGACGGGATCGAACCAGGCGCTCTCGATCAGGACGGCTTTCGTCTCGGGCGTGCAGCCGGTGCTCTCGCCGCCCATGACGCCGCCGAGACCCAGCGGCCCGGTGTCGTCGGCGATGACGCACATGGTGTCGTCGACGGTGTATTCCTTGCCGTCGAGCGCCAGGAATTTCTCGCCGTTCTTTCCGAGGCGGGCGCGGATTGCGCCCAGGATCTTATTTGCGTCGTAGACGTGAAGCGGGCGTCCGCGATCGAGCGAAATGTAGTTCGTCACGTCGACGAGCGCATTGATCGGACGCAGGCCGACCGCCTTCAAACGCTGTTGCAGCCAATCGGGAGAGGGACCGTTCGAGACATTCCGGATCGTCCGTGCCGCGAACACAGGGCAGGCATGCGCCGTTTCCGGTGTGAATTCGAGGCTCACCGGAATTTTGCAGTCGAACGCCTCCTTGATCGGTCCGAGCTTTGGTTCGGCGTTCAACGTGCCGAGACCAGCCGCCGCAAGGTCGCGGGCGATGCCGCGGACGCCGGTGCAGTCGGGGCGGTTCGGCGTCAGTTTGACTTCGATGACGGGATCATTGAGGCCTGCCGCGTCGATGTAGCGTTCGCCAACTTTGCTCGCCCATTCGGCAGGGAGATCGAGGATGCCGTCGCTTTCGCCCGATAATTCGAGCTCGGCGGCCGAGCACATCATGCCGTTCGAGACGACGCCGCGGACGGGCTTCTTTTCGAGCGTGATTTTCGAGCCGGGAATGTACGTGCCGAGCGGAGCGAAAACCGAAAGCATTCCCGCGCGCGCGTTCGGAGCGCCGCAGACGACCTCCATCAAAGGTTCGCCCTTCGCGACCTCGACCTGGACGACCTGCAACTTATCGGCGTTAGGATGCTTCTTGGCTTCGACGATGCGCGCGATGCGGAAAGCTCCGAGCAACTTTGCCGGATCTTCGATGCCTTCGACCTCAAGGCCGATAGCGGACAGCGTCGTCTCAATTTCGTCGAGCGACGCATTCGTATCGAGATGATCCTTGAGCCAGGAGAACGTGAATTTCATTTCGTGGGTCTCGTACGCAGGATTCCCCTCCCCAGCGGGGAGGGGTAAGGGGTGGGGAGAAGCTGACGGGCGGTCATAGCGTTTTCACTCGTTTTTTACCACCGCCCCTAGGGCAGCCAAGATTTCAAGAATAACGCCGCCCAGATTTTCGCGAATATCGCCGTTTCCGAAACGGAGCACGTGATAGCCCCGCCATTTCAATTGGTCGTCCCGTGTAGCGTCGGTCTTTGTATTCTCGGGCAATTGATGCTGTGCGCCATCGACTTCGACAATCAGCCGTTGTGCCAGACAAGCAAAGTCAACGATGAAGCCTTCGAGCGGGTGCTGGCGGCGAAAGTGATATCCTTGAGTTCTGAGTTTTCTAAGTTCCTGCCACAAACGTTTTTCCGCGCTCGTTTCGGTCTTTCTCAGCTGCCGAGCAATCTGATTTGCCATTGCGCCAAGCTCTTCACCCCACCCCTATCCCCTCCCCTGAGGGGAGGGGAGCTAGAGTGTGTCGAACAGGGTCATCACGACGAAAGCCCGCCGGCGAGGGTCGGGACGTCGAGTGTCGAGAAGCCGTAGTGGCTGAGCCAGGTCAGGTCGCCGGAGAAGAAGGCGCGCAGATCCGGGATGCCGTACTTCAGCATCGTCAGGCGATCGAGCCCAACGCCGAACGCGAAGCCTTGATACTTCTCAGGATCGAGCCCGCAGTTTCTGAGCACGTTCGGATGCACCATTCCGCAGCCCAGAATTTCGAGCCACTGACCGGGCTTGCCGATCGCCTCGGCGCCGATGTCCACTTCCATCGACGGCTCGGTGAACGGAAAGTGCGAAGCGCGAAAGCGCATCTTCACTTCGTCGACCTCGAAGAACGCCTTGCAGAATTCCTGCAGAACCCATTTCAGGTGTCCCATATGGGTCGACTCGTCGATGACGAGGCCTTCGACCTGGTGGAACATCGGCGTGTGCGTTTGATCGCTGTCGCAGCGATAGACGCGGCCTGGCGCGATGATGCGGATCGGCGGTTTCTGCGAGACCATCGTGCGGATCTGCACGGGACTCGTATGGGTGCGCAGAAGCAGGCGCGAGCCGTCAGGCTTCGGCGCGAAATAGAATGTGTCGTGATCCTGTCGTGCAGGGTGCTCGGGCGGGATGTTGAGCTTGTCGAAGTTCATCTCGTCCGTCTCGATGTCCGTACCTTCGGCTACCGAGAACCCCATGTCGGCGAAGATTTCGACGACTTCGTCGAGGACTTGAGAGACGGGGTGGATGCGGCCCTCGGCGACGGGGCCGAGGCGCACCGGCAAGGTCACGTCGGCGCGCTCCGTTTTCAGCCGCTCATCGAGCGCCGCTGTTTCGAGGGCGGCTTTGCGTGCATCGAGGGCGTCGGAAATCTTGCCTTTAAGAGCGTTGACCGTCTGCCCGAAGGTCTTGCGTTCTTCGGGCGGTAGCGAACCGAGCTTGCTCATCAGCTCCGATACGCGGCCCTTCTTGCCAAGAGCCGAGACGCGGACGGCATCGAGGGCGGTGAGGTCACCCGCGCCATCGATTTCAGCGATGAGGTCCTTTTCCAGAACCACGAGATCGTCGGCACCGCTCATCGAAAATCTCCTTCAGCCGGAACCCAGCTATGTTAGTCCACTCCCCCTCCCCTCAGGGGAGGGGCTGGGGTGGGGTGAAGATCCAAGCGGCTGGTTGGCGGCGAAACTCCACTTTGGCCAGGGACGTGCCTAGCGGCACGGTTGTGCGGCTTCTCCCCACCCCTAACCCCTCCCCGCTGGGGAGGGGAAAGAACAGAGATT
>JAICLG010000099.1 GCA_025927515.1 Hyphomicrobium sp. | reverse complement strand
GAGCGCCTGGAAGACGTCGGCGACCTCGTCCGGCATTTTCTGCGGCAAGCGTCGCGCGAGGGGCTGGGGCAAAAATCCATCGAGAGCCCCGCAATCGAACGGCTCAAGGGACATCCCTGGCCCGGCAACATCCGCGAGCTTGAAAACGTCGTGCGCCGGCTCGTCGCGCTGCACCCGGAAGATACGCTGACGGCTCAGATCGTCGAGCAGGAACTCGCCGGTTCGTCGATGTCCACGGCAATCGGCAGCAGCCCCGACAACGCCGATCTCAGCGAGTCGGTCGAGCGTTACCTGTCGCGATATTTCTCGTCCTTCGGCAACGACCTGCCGCCGCCTGGGCTTTACGATCGCGTCATCCGCGACGTCGAGAAGCCGCTTTTGAGCGCGGCGCTGGCGGCGACACGCGGCAATCAAATCCGCGCCGCCGAGCTTCTTGGGCTAAACCGGAACACGCTCCGGGCCCGCATTCGCGATCTCAACATTCGCGTGTTTCGCACCGTCGAAAGCTGACGTTTCGCCGGTTTTGCACGACATTGATCCGAAAAGGCCGGGCAGACCTGCGCTTAGCGCTTGAAGTGCACCAGCAATGTCGCGAAAATGTCACAGTTACACTGTTGGGTCACCCCTGTGTAGCGGAATGGCTGCAGGGGATTGCACGCCGCACGCTCGCCGGGAGCGATAACTCCGGCGGAAACATTCGGGGCAAATCACTTTGACAATCGGACCGGGCGAAATCTGATGAGCGCCAGCAACAGCAGTGCAAGCATGCCGGACACGACGAACGGCCGTGGGCACGCGACCGCTGCTGCGCTGATGGAAGAGGGCTCGACGCCGCTCAATCCGTCCGATCGGGCTTTCTGGTTCGGTCTCGGCGTCGTGCTTCTGTCGGTGTTTTCGGCGCTTGCGAGCTATCTGATCCTGACCGGACTGACGGCGATCGCGCCGCGCAACGAATACGTCTGGACGGCACTCGCGGTGAACGTGGTGCTCATCCTGACCATGCTCGCGATCGTCATCTGGCAAGCGCTCGGCTTGCGGCGCGCCTGGAAACAGCGGGTCGCGGGCGCGCGGCTGCACACGCGCATCGTGGCGCTATTCAGCTTGATCGCGGCGCTGCCGACGGTGCTGCTCGCGATCGCAGCGACGACGACGTTCTCGCGCTCGCTGGATGGATGGTTTTCGGGGCGAACGAGTGCCATCGTCGAAAATTCCTACGACGTCGCGAAAGCCTACGTCGATGAACACAACCAGATCATCCGCACCGACATCGTCAACATGGTGCGCGACATCAATGGCGAAGCCGCAACGCTCAGCGCCGACCCTGATGCGTTCCAGAAATTCCTCATCGGGCAGGCGGGGCTTCGCGACCTGACGTCGGCCTACGTTATCGATTCCGACGGCGTTCCGATCGTTCTGGCGCTCGACGATCCGAAGCTGCCCTACGTCGTGCCGCCGCCGTCTGCCATCAAGCAGGCCGAGGCGGGGCAGGTTGCTCTTTCGACGCCTTCGAGCGATTACCGCATTTCGGCGATTGCCAAGATCGACAGCATGCCGGGCCGCTATCTCTACGTCGCGCGCGGCGTCAGCCCGAAGGTGATCAATCACCTGCAGAGAACGGAGCAGAACGTCTACGAGTACACGCGCTTGAGAAAGGCCAAGAGCGGCCTGAAGGTAGCGCACGGTCTCATCTATTTCATGATCTCGATGACCTCGCTGCTGGCGGCCATCTGGGTCGGCATGTGGTTCGCGGGGCGGTTCGTTGCGCCCATCAGGCGACTGATCGCGGGTGCGCAGGAAGTCTCGAAGGGCAACCTCGAAATCGCGCTGCCGGAAAAGCGGGGCGAGGGCGATCTTCGCCGCCTGTCCCACACATTCAATCTGATGACGCGGGAACTGAAGCATCAGCAGGACGCGCTGCATCAAACGAATGAGCAACTCACCGAGCGGCGCAATTTCATCGAGGCCGTTTTGTCGGGCGTGTCGGCGGGCGTCATCGGTCTCGACAGTGCGGATCGCATCACGCTCTTAAGCCGTTCGGCCGAACGTTTACTCGGCTTCTCCAGCACAGATGTCGTCGGCAAACCAATCGCGGATGTCGTTCCCGAATTTGCGCCGGTACTCGCGACGGCGGAGGAAACGGGTTTCAAAGGCAAAGGCCAAAGTCAAAGCGAGATCAAGAAGCAGATCGGCGACGAGGAACGGACGTTCGCCGTGAAGGTCACGCACAAGAAGGGCGGCGAGGGCGATGTCGGGTCCGTCGTCACGTTCGACGACATCTCGGAGCTGGTTCAAGCTCAGCGAACGAGCGCCTGGGCGGATGTCGCGCGCCGTATTGCGCATGAGATCAAGAACCCACTCACGCCGATACAACTTTCGGCCGAACGGCTGCGCCGCAAATTCGGCAAGCAGGTTTCAGACGACCGCGAACTGTTCGAAACGCTGACGCAGACGATCGAGCGTCAAACCGGGCAGATCAAGAGCATGGTCGACGAGTTCGCGTCGTTCGCGCGCATGCCGCAACCGGTCATGGCGGATCAGGATCTGAGGCTGGCGGTGCAGGAACCCGCAGTGCTTTTCCGCGAAGGCCACAAGGAGGTCAATTTCAAGCTCTCGATCCCGGATCATCCGGTGCGTGCCCGCTTCGACTTGCGGCTCGTTTCTCAGGCGGTCACCAATCTCATCAAGAACGCAGCAGAGGCGATCGAATCCTACGGCGAGGCGCAGGGTCGCCCGGAAGGATACGAACCTCAGATAGAAGTGCGTGTGCTGCCGTCGCACGATCGCGTCGCCATCGAAATCATCGACAACGGCATCGGCTTGCCGAAGCAGAACCGCGCCAAGCTTCTTGAGCCCTACGTCACGACGCGCGCCAAAGGGACCGGTCTCGGGCTCGCGATCGTTCAGAAAGTTGTCGAGCAGCATAGCGGAACGCTGACGCTTGAAGACGCGCCGCTGACGGAAACGCGCACGCGCGGCGCACTCATTCGCATGACACTGCCTATTAAACTTGAAAATGCCCACGACCTTTCCACTGAACAAAGCCATACCGCCTCGCATGCCGCGAGTGGAGCATGATACAACCGCATATTTCCCAGGAGCGTAGTGATGTCCGCTGATATTTTGATCGTTGATGATGAAGCCGATATTCGCGACCTCGTCGCCGGTATCCTGCAGGATGAAGGGCATCGGACCCGCCTCGCGCGCGATAGCGATGAAGCGCTGCGTGCGATCGAAGACAGAAAACCTCATCTCGTCATTCTCGACATCTGGCTGCAGGGCAGCCGCCTCGACGGCCTCGAGGTTCTGACGATCATGAAGCGGACATATCCGGATCTGCCGGTGGTCATCATCTCGGGCCACGGCAATATCGAGACGGCTGTCACCGCCATCAAACGCGGCGCTTATGACTACATCGAGAAGCCGTTCAAAGCGGACCGGCTGGTGCTGGTGACGCTGCGTGCGCTCGAGGCGTCGCAGCTCAATCGCGAGGTGCGCGAACTCAAAGAGCGTTCGGTCGTCTCGGCGGAGATGATCGGCAAATCGCCGGCGATCAATCAGCTGAAGAACAACATCGACAAGGCCGGTCCGACCAACAGCCGCATCATGCTGCGCGGCGCATCGGGTTCGGGCAAGGAGCTTGCGGCGCGCGTGCTGCATCAGAAATCGCTGCGCGCCGACGGCCCGTTCGTTGTGCTCAACGCGGCGGCGATGGTGCCTGACCGCGTCGAGGAAGAGCTGTTTGGCACGGAGGATCGGACCGGCGGCCCGCGCAAGGTCGGCGCGCTTGAAGAAGCGCACACGGGCACGCTTTATATCGACGAAGTCGCGGACATGCCGATGGAGACGCAGGGCAAGGTTCTGCGCGTTCTCGTCGAGCAGAAATTCCTGCGGCTCGGCGGATCGCAAAAGGTGTCGGTCGATGTTCGCATCATTTCATCGACGTCGCGCGATCTCGATCAGGACATTCGCGAGGGACGTTTCCGCGAGGATCTCTATCATCGGCTGAACGTCGTGACGTTGCGCGTGCCGAGCCTCGCCGAGCGGCGCGAGGATATTCCCGATCTCATCCAGTATTTCGTCGGGCAGGTGGCGCAGACGTCGGGCCTCGCCCCGCGGCGGATCGGAGAAGATGCCATCGCGGTGCTGCAGGCGCACGACTGGCCGGGCAACGTGCGCGAGCTTCGCAACAACGTCGAACGATTGCTGATCCTGGCGGGCGGCGATCCCGGCGCAGCAATCACCGCCGACATGCTTCCGGATGAAATCGGGTCGAACGTGCCGCTGCCCGTCAACGGCGGAGCGGAACATCTGATGTCGTTGCCGCTCAGAGAGGCGCGCGAGATTTTCGAGCGCGAGTATCTGCTGGCGCAGATCAATCGCTTCGGCGGCAACATCTCGCGCACGGCCGAGTTCGTGGGCATGGAACGATCGGCCCTGCACCGGAAGCTCAGAGCCCTCGGCGTCTCGTCCGAGCAGCGTTCGGGCGACTTACGGTCGGTTTCATAGGGGCCGCCGCTTGACCCGCATCGTCTACGTCAACGGCGCTTACAAGCGCTACGCGGAAGCTGCGATCCATGCCGAGGATCGCGGCTTTCAGTTTGCCGACGCCGTCTATGAAGTCATCGAGGTGCTCGGTGGCCGGCTCGTTGATGCAACTCGTCATATGGCCCGGCTCGACCGCTCGTTGCGCGAACTGAAGATTGCCGCGCCCATGTCCCAGCAGGCGTTGCTGCAGGTCATTGGCGAGGCGGTGCGCCGAAACCGTGTCAGCGACGGCATCGTCTATATGCAAGTGACGCGCGGCGCGGGCCCGAGAGATTTTTCCCTTCCCGGGGCAGACATCCTCCCGACGCTCGTCGTTCTGGCGCGGGCGCCGAGGCGGGGCTGGGCGGACGAACTCGCCAAAACGGGCATCGCCGTCAAAACCATGCCCGACAACCGTTGGGGCCGATGCGATATCAAAACGGTGATGCTGCTGCCCGCGGTTCTCGCCAAAGACGCGGCGCGGCGGGACGGCGCGCGCGAAGTATGGTTCGTCGATTCTCAGGGCGCGATCACGGAGGGTGCCTCAAGCAACGCCTGGATCGTGACAGCCGAGGGCGTCCTCGTCACGCGGAAGCTCGATTCCAATATTTTGCCCGGCATCACGCGCGCCGGCGTGGCAGACGTGGCGGCATCTGAACGTCTGAAAGTGGAAGAACGCCCGTTCAGCGTGAAAGAGGCCTTGCAGGCGCGGGAGGCTTTTCTCACTTCGGCCACGAATACGGTCATGCCGGTCGTCGCCATTGACGGACAGCAGATCGGGGAGGGGCGTCCCGGTCCGATCGCGCAGCGTCTGAGATCACGATTTCATCAGGTTGCCGAAATTTCAGCCGTGTAATGCGACGCGGGAGCTATATCCTATCGACTATAGCAATGCGAACGTTGCCGCATTGTGCAAGGCAACAACCCCTGTAAACTACCGCACGCTTCGATCGTCATCCCCCCGATGTCCGTCGAAATCGCCGCCTGGACGCTTCGTTCACTTTTCAGACGTGACGGCGCCCAGCGCACCCAAAAGACGTCGAGAAAAAAATGGAAAACAACCATGGCGGCTGAAAAAACTCAGAACCTGCAAGACACGTTTCTCAACTACGTTCGCAAGAACAAAACTCCGTTGACGATTTTCCTCATCAACGGCGTCAAGCTTCAGGGCATTGTGAGCTGGTTCGATAATTTCTGTGTCCTGCTTCGGCGCGACGGGCATTCTCAGCTCGTCTACAAGCATGCGATTTCCACGATCATGCCCGGCGGTCCCGTCAATTTGAATGACCAGGACGGCGAAAGCAGCGCCGGTTGACGTCGCATTCCAAAGACGGTTACGGCGCGAAGCGCGGCTCTCCTCGCAAGGAGCGCGCCGCGAGCACCGAGACGCGCAGGCCGCGCACACGCGCACTGGTGCTCGTTCCGGTGCTGAAACGGCAAGGCCGCCGCACAGGCGACAAGGCATCGAAGCCGACGCTCGACAGCCATACGCCCGAGAGCCGGCTTGCGGAGGCAGTCGGTCTTGCCAATGCGATCGATCTCGACATCATCGATTCCGCGATCGTGCCAATGTCGGCGCCGCGTCCCGCAACGCTGCTCGGCTCCGGAAAAGTCGACGAGCTGAGCCAGCGCGTGCGCGATCTCGAAATCGGTCTGGTGATCGTCGATCATGTGGTCACGCCGGTGCAGCAGCGCAATCTCGAGAAAGCGTGGAACACGAAGGTTCTCGACCGCACGGGTCTCATTCTCGAAATTTTCGGTGAGCGGGCGCGAACGCGTGAAGGCGTGCTGCAGGTCGAGCTGGCGCATCTCTCCTATCAGAAGGGACGCCTCGTTCGCGCCTGGACGCACTTGGAACGCCAGCGCGGCGGCGGCGGCTTTCTTGGCGGTCCGGGCGAGGCGCAGATCGAACTCGATCGCCGCATGCTCCAAGATCGCATCGATGCGATCAAGCGCGAGCTTGCGGATGTCGTGAAGACGCGCGACCTCCATCGCAAAGGGCGGCGCAAGGTCCCGTACCCGATCGTCGCCGTCGTCGGCTATACGAACGCAGGGAAGTCGACGCTTTTCAACAAGGTCACCGGCGCCGGCGTGGTCGCGATGGATCAGGTGTTCGCGACGCTCGACCCGACGATGCGCGAGGTGAAGCTGCCGAGCGCGCGGCGCATCATTCTCTCCGACACGGTCGGTTTCATCTCGGATCTGCCGACGATGCTGGTCGCCGCGTTCCGCGCCACGCTCGAAGAGGTGGTCGAAGCGGATCTCGTGCTGCACGTCCGCGATATCGCACACGAGGAGACGGAAGCGCAGGCGCGCGACGTCGAGAAGGTGCTCGGCGAGCTCGGCATCGACACGCTTCCGGTCGACAGCAACATTCTCGAAGTCTGGAACAAGATCGATCTCGTTTCGCACGACCGGCGGGCGGAGCTACAACATGAGGCCTTGCGCAATGCGCGGCCGCCCGTCCTCGTTTCCGCCGCCACAGGCGAGGGTATCGTGCCGCTGCTCGATGCCATCGACGATCGGCTGAGTGTCGCCGATGAGATCCTTGAGGTCATCGTGCCGGGCAGCAATGGCCAGCTTCTCAATTGGCTGCATGAGACCTGCGATGTGCTCGCGCGTGAGAGCCGCAAGGACGGCAGCGTCGACCTGCGCTTGCGTATCCCGAGCGAAAAGAAACTCAGGGTACTGGGCCAACTCCGCAAAGCAGGCTTGAAGGTCTAATTTGAACAAGTAGACTGCGCGCATGGATCAGCGCGTGACCTGCTGCGTTGTCGGCGGCGGCCCGGCCGGAATGATGCTCGGCGTTTTGCTGGCGCGCGCCGGCGTCGATGTGCTCGTTCTCGAAAAGCACAAGGATTTCCTTCGCGATTTCCGCGGCGACACCATTCACCCCTCGACGTTGCGGTTGATGGATGAACTCGGCTGGCTCGACGAATTTTTGAAGCTGCCGCATCAGGACGTGAAGCAGCTCTACGGGCAGTTCGGCAATACGCGGATCAGGCTCGCCGATTTCTCGACGCTGCCGATCTCCACGAAATTCATCGCGCTGATGCCGCAATGGGACTTTCTCGATTTCCTTGCCGAGAAGGGGCGCGCGTATCCCAAGTTCTCGCTCAGGATGGACGCCGAGGCGACCGATCTCATTTACGATGGAACGCGTGTTTCCGGCGTGAAGGTGACCACGCCCCAAGGTCCGCTGACCGTTACGGCCGATCTTGTCGTTGCCTGCGACGGGCGGTCGTCCATCATGCGCAAGGCGGCCGGGCTCGTCAGCGAAAGCTTCGGCGCGCCGATGGACGTCATGTGGTTCCGGCTGCCGAGGCTTCCGACCGATACCGAGGAGACGCAAGGGCGCTTCGATGCCGGGCACATCTTCATCATGCTTCAGCGTGGTGACTATTGGCAGTGCGCTTACGTCATCCGGAAAGGCGGAGACGCGAAAGTACGCGCGGCCGGTCTCGATGCGTTTCGCAAATCAGTCGGCGCACTGCTGCCGTTTGAAGCGGATCGAGCCAATGCCATCACGGACTGGGATCAAGTGAAGCTTCTGACCGTCGTCGTCGACCGTTTGAACGAATGGGCGCGGCCGGGACTTCTATGTATCGGTGATGCTGCGCACGCGATGAGCCCCGTCGGTGGCGTCGGCGTCAATCTGGCGGTCCAGGATGCCGTTGCGACGGCGAACCTGCTGTGGCAGCCGTTGAAAGAGAAGCACCTCGGTTTTGACGATTTGAAGAAAGTTCAGGCGCGGCGTAGTTTTCCGACACGCGCGACCCAGCGTCTGCAGCTGACGGTGCAGAACGCGGTCATCGCCACGACGCTCGCGAGAACGGAAGAATTGAAGCCCCCGTTCCTATTGCGGTTGTTCAATCACCTGCCGTTTTTATCGCGCATTCCAGCACGGCTGATCGGACTGGGATTTCGTCCCGAGCATGTGTCGGACGCGATCAGAAAAGGGAAGGGCGTGTAGATCTCGCCTCGCGCATCAGCGCTTTTTCTCGTTCGCTTTGGCTTCGTCCCAGAGGGCGTCCATTTCTTCGAGCGTGGATTGCGACGGTGTTTTGCCGCTCCCGGCGAGGCGGGCTTCGATATGTGCGAAGCGGCGGACGAATTTCCTGTTGGCGGCGCGCAGCGCATCCTCGGGATCGAGCTTCAGATGCCGGGCGATGTTGGCCATCACGAACAGCATGTCGCCGAACTCTTCCTTGATTGCTTCACTGTTGGTGTTCGGCGTCTTTCCGCGCGGATCGGCGGGAATGGCGACTTCTTCGAACTCGGCGATCTCTTCCTTCAGCTTGTCGAACACCGGCGCCAGGTTGGGCCAATCGAAGCCGACGCGTGCAGCTTTGTCCTGCAACTTGATGGCGCGTGTCAAAGCTGGAAGCCCAACGGGGACGTCGGCAAGAGTCGGAGACGTATGACCGTGCTCCGATGATTCCGAGGTGCGGAATGGCATCCCCACCCCTGACCCCTCCCCGCAAGGGGGAGGGGTATTAAGTCGGGCGCGCTCGGCGGCTTTTTCGGCGCGCTCTTTGGCCTTCAGTTCCTCCCAGGTCGCCCTGACCGCCGTTGGATCGCGCGCCGTGCCGTCTCCGAAGACGTGCGGGTGCCGGCGGATCATCTTGCGCGTCACGGCCTCGACGACGTCACCGAATGCGAAAGCGCCTAGCTCCTCCGCCATGCGTGCGTGATAGACGACCTGCAGCAGAAGATCGCCAAGCTCGTCCTTGAGGTCGGCGAGATCGCGCCGCGCGATCGCATCGGCAACCTCATAAGCTTCTTCGATCGTGTACGGCGCAATCGTCTCGAAGGTCTGTTCGAGATCCCAAGGGCAACCGGTGACAGGCGTTCTGAGCGCCACCATGATTTCGATCAGCCGCGCGATGTCGCGCGAGGGCTTCATGGAGTCCGTCATTTCGATCCTCTTTGCAGCGCGGGGGAGACTAGAGGATGCGAAGGCGCGGGGCGAGGACCAAGGCGGCTCTGCAAGCTGCGGCTATCGCGCCGCGCTATGGCTGCAAGATATGCGTTTGGCTTCGGTTCGCGGTCTGATCGCCAATTGGGTTGTCAGGGCACGTCGGAGTGATGCTACTCTCGTGCCGCGGCGAGCCTCGGGGGCGGCGATGTACATCCTCTTCAACGGCCTGATGATGGCGCTGGAACTGACGGCTATCTTTGGCATTGCCTGGGTCGGGTACACCGCGCCGCTCATCTTTGCCGCTGGAACGGCGGTGCTGGCGCTCTCTGTCGGCGCCGCGCTCGAAATTGCCCGCCTCAAATACGAATTTCCATTTTATTTCGAACGAACGCCGGGGCGGTCGATGATTTTGATCGTGGCGGTCGGGGCGATCGAATCCATCACCAAGGCCGTGCTCGCGGGCGTGGTCGGACTGCTGACCTTCCTCGGGACCGACCATGAGCGCCTGAAGATCGTCGCCATCGTTTTTGGCGTCTGTCTCTTTCTCGGCATCCAGCTCGTGCGCATGCTGATGGAGCGCCTCAAGGCACGGCCGTTGCGTTGGGGCTATTTCCGGTTGGCGGCGCCGCTCGGACTGATGTTCTCGGCGGGACTGACGTTTCTTCCGGCGCCGGGAATTACGGAGCTCGCGAAACGCGCCGCGTTTGATCTTCCGGCGCGACCATCGATGGAGCAGGCGAGCGAGTTCCTGTTCCTTCTGAAGCAGAGTTTCGACGAGATCGTGGTACGTATGCTGTCCTGGGTCTTTGATCCATCGCTGGCTCAGGCGATCGGCGCCGTCGTGTCCGTCAACATGCTGTCGGGGTTCGTCCTGGCGCTTTATGCCGTCCTGATCGCGGAAGGAATACGAACACTCGAAAAGCGGACGTGAACACCGTCGGGGCAACTCATGCCACTGGTCCATGCGCATACGACGCT
>JAICLG010000117.1 GCA_025927515.1 Hyphomicrobium sp. | reverse complement strand
TGTTAGTGTTTTTTCGGTTCTCTGGTGGAGCCGAGGGGAATCGAACCCCTGACCTCTGCAGTGCGATTGCAGCGCTCTCCCATCTGAGCTACGGCCCCAAACCGCGGGCCTTTAGGAGTCGCGGTCTGGCCTTGTCAAGGAAGTGGCCGATGCTGAGCGAAAACCAAGGACCGCGACGGGATTTCCGCCTGAGTATCTGCTCGGTCTTCCGGTTAGCCCTGCGCCCAATCCGCCCCTGGAAGTCAGACGGCGTCGCAAAATCCCCTCAACCACTTGCGAGCCCCGCCCTGACAAGGCTACATGGCCCGCGGCAGCCAAATTGCGGATTAGCGATGCTCGAACTTCTCGGTTTTATCAGCTACCTCATCACTCTTTACACCTACATCGTCATCGCGGTCGTTATCGTGTCCTGGCTGATGGCGTTCGGCGTCATCAATGCCTACAACCCGACCGTGCGCACCATTTGGCAGGCCTTGAACGCGCTGACGGAGCCCTTGCTTGGGCCGATCAGGAACGCGATGCCGAATATGGGCGGGCTCGATATCTCGCCGGTCATTTTGCTGCTGGCCTGCTATTTCGTGCAGAGCGTGGTCCTTCCGAATATCGCCAAGGCCATCATTTGAGCGATGGCGCCAGCGCGACCCCGGGCTCGGCCAGCCGCGGACCCTGGCGGCACGGCGACGCGTGCGTCATTGCGCACTTTCGGCTCACGCCCAAATCTTCCAAAGACGCCATTGAAGGGCTCATCGATACAGGCGAAGGTCCGGTCTTTCAGGCGCGGGTGCGTGCCGTTCCCGAAAATGGCGCAGCCAATGCGGCGCTCGAGGAGCTCGTCGCCTGCTGGCTCGGCGTGCCGAAGCGTTCAGTCTCGCTCATTGGCGGCGGTAAATCGCGCTTGAAATTGCTCAGCATCGCGGGCGATGCAGCGCTGCTCGAGAAAACATTGCAGATGAAAGTCAACGAATTTCAACGATAGAAGAACAAGGAGGAAGACGGGGATGTCCGGAGCGCAAATCATCGACGGCAAGCAGATCGCGGCGAACGTTCGCGCCGAAGTCGCAGCCGAGGTGGCACGCCTGCAGAAGGATCATGGCCTGAAGCCCGGCCTCGCCGTTGTGCTCGTCGGCGAAGATCCGGCCAGCAAGGTCTACGTCGCCAACAAGGCGAAGCAGACGGTCGAAGTCGGTATGAATTCCTGGGAACACCGCCTGTCCGCCGAGACGAGCGAGGCCGATGTCCTGGCGCTCGTCAACAAGCTGAACAACGATCCGGCCTGTCATGGCATTCTCGTGCAATTGCCGCTGCCCAAGCACATCAATGCCGAGAAGGTTCTGAACTCGATCAATCCGGATAAGGACGTTGATGGGTTTCATCCCGTAAACGTCGGGCGACTCTGGGTCGGAGAGCGCGCGCTCGTGCCCTGCACGCCGACGGGGTCCGTTATTCTGGCCAAGACCGTTCTGCCGAGCCTTTCGGGCCTCGACGCTGTCGTCATCGGCCGCTCGAATATCGTCGGCAAGCCGGTGGCGGCGCTGCTTCTGCGGGAGAACTGCACGGTTACGATCGCGCACTCGCGGACGAAAAACATCGCGGACGTCGTCAAGCGCGCCGATCTCGTAATCGCCGCCGTCGGTATTCCCGAGATGGTGAAGGCGAGCTGGATCAAGCCGGGCGCGACGATCATCGATGTCGGCATTAATCGTGTGCCGTCCGACAATGGCAAGACGAAGCTAGTCGGCGACGTGGCTTATGATGAATGCGCGAAGGTTGCCGGGGCCATTACGCCGGTGCCGGGCGGCGTCGGGCCGATGACGATCGCGTGCCTGTTGCGCAACACGGCGCAGGCGGCGGCGATGATTGCAGGCGTCAAATCGGCGTTTGCGTGAGTGTTTCACGTTCATCCGTAAGCATGAACTCAGCGCCGGAGCTTCATTAGCTCCGGCGTTTTTCATTTGCGTTGCTGCGTTTGTTTGTGCTCCCGGAACTCATACTCGCCGCGAATGTGCGTGTTGAAGTATTCACCTGCCGATGGTGCTTCCATCAAGGCGTCGTATTCCGATTGCGGTACGTCGAAGTAGGTGTAGCGGCGGCCGGTCGTGAAAATGACGTCGAGGTCCCGGGCGATTGGATCGTAGTCAACGACCTTGATCGCTGCCGAATCCAGCACAGGCATTGCTCGTCTCCAAAGGCGCTCAAGCGGCGCGTGCCTGGCGCAGTGTTTCCCCGCGATAGCTCAGAGCTTCCGCTATGTGCGCGCGGGATACAGTGTCAGAACCCTCGAGATCGGCAATGGTTCGCGCGACCTTCAGCGTGCGATGGAACCCGCGCGCCGAGAGGCCCAGCGTCTCGGCGGCATGGCGCAGGAGGCCAACGCCTGCCTCGTCCGGTGTCGCGGTTTGTTCGAGCAAGGTCGTTGAGCACTCGGCATTGGTGCGAATGCCTCTGGCCCCGAGGGTGGCGTAGCGCGAGCGCTGACGATCACGCGCCGCTGTGACCCGCGCGCGAACCTCTGCGCTACCTTCGGACGGGGGCGGCAGCACCAAATCGGCCGCCGATATTGCCGGGACTTCGATCTGCAGATCAATGCGGTCGAGCAATGGTCCCGAGACGCGCGCCTGATAATCGGCGGCACAGCGCGGTCCGCGCCGGCAGCTTTCGCCGGGCGATGCGCCGCCGCATTTGCACGGGTTCATCGCGGCGATCAATTGGATGCGCGACGGATAAGAAATGCGGTGGTTGGCGCGGGCGATAACGGTTTCGCCGGATTCGAGCGGCTGGCGTAAAGCGTCGAGGACGTTCGGCTGGAATTCGGGGAGTTCATCGAGAAACAGCACGCCGTGGTGCGCGAGCGAGACTTCTCCGGGCCGTGGACGCGAACCGCCGCCGACGAGCGAGGCCATGCTGGCGGAATGATGCGGGGCGCGAAAAGGGCGCTCGATCGTCAGCTTGCCGCCAAGAAGTTCTCCGGCAAGCGAATGCACCATTGAGACCTCAAGGATCTCCTCCGGCTGCAACGGCGGCAGGATCGAAGGCATACGCGACGCCAGCATCGACTTGCCCGATCCAGGCGGACCGATCATCAGGAGGTTATGGTTTCCTGCCGCGGCGATCTCCAAGGCACGCTTTGCGGTTTCCTGGCCCTTGATGTCCCGAAGGTCCGCAAGCGGGGTTTGCGCGGGCAGAATGTTCGGCTTCGGACGCGAGAGCGTTTGCATGCCCTTGAAGTGATTGACGAGCGACAGGAGATGGGGCGCCGCGAGGATATCGATCTCGTCGCTAGCCCACGCAGCTTCCGGTCCCGACGCCGCCGGGCAAATCAAACCCTTACCCATCGCGTTGGCGCCAATGGCTGCGGGCAGAGTTCCGGGCACGGCGCGTATCGAACCATCGAGCGCCAGCTCGCCGATCGCGGCGTAGGGCGCAATAGCATCCGGCGCGATGGCCTCCATTGCCGACATCATTGCCAGTACGATCGGCAGGTCGAAATGGCTGCCTTCCTTAGGCAGGTCGGCCGGCGCGAGATTGACGGTGATGTGCTTGAAGGGCAGCCCCAGTCCGACGGCATGCAGGGCGTTACGAACGCGCTCGCGGCTCTCCGCGACCGCTTTATCCGGCAGGCCGACAATCGCGAACGCCGCCGCTCCCGGTGTGACGCGGACCTGGACTTCGACCGGGCGCGCCTCAATACCAATGAAAGCAAGGGTGGAAATCTGGCCGTACATGGCGCCCCCGATGCCGTTCGACTGGTCACGGAAGCTAACTAGTCTTTTTTATGAGCGCAAGAACAAAAATAGAACAATCAGCCCTTTGTCATCGCCATCGACAAGCCGATCAGCGAGGAGTTCATGAACTGAATTTCCACCGCCTGCCTCGTACCCCTGACGACGATATCCATGTTGGCCGTGACGTCGGCACCTTTGACGACGATGCGGAAGCCATTCGGCGTGACGTCGCCAGTCAGATCGCCTTCGAAATTATGGATCGTCTCTTTCCAATGGCCCGTGAGTTTGCCGCTGGCTTCCTTCACGTTGCTGATGATTTCGATAGCGCCCGCCGCCGTGGCGCATCGGATTGTTTGTTTCAATGCGTCCGTTGCTTCGGGGGCCAGCAAGTAAGTCGCGCGGCACTTGATGCGTTCGGGCTTGCTGGCTTTGAAGCCGAGCATGCCGTCTCCGGTCCAACGGCCGACAAGCGCCGCGAACGGCGATGTTGTGAGCGCATCTGCGCCCTGCAGCGGTACAACGGCAGCACACATACAGAGCGCTGCGAACGAGAGACGCGTCGCGATCCAGCTGCCAAATTTGATCGACGTCATGCGCAGATAACCTTCCACTGATTGGCGCGCGTCTTCCGATCGGATCGGAACGTCACGATGCTCGTTTTGCTTCGATGACATCCCAAATCATCGCCGCGATATCGTTGCCACCGAACGCCTGGATTTGACGTATCCCTGTTGGCGACGTCACGTTGATCTCGGTCAGATACGGGCCGATGACGTCGATCCCCGTGAAAAGCAGTCCGCGCTTCTTGAGTTCGGGTCCGAGCCGGGCGCAGATTTCATGGTCGCGCTTGTCGAGTTCGGCCGCGACAGCCGTACCGCCGACGTGGAGGTTGGAGCGCGTTTCGCCGGCTTGCGGGATGCGGTTCAACGCGCCTGCGACTTCCCCGTCGATCAGGATGATGCGCTTGTCGCCGTTCTTCACCTCAGGCCGGAATTCCTGCACCATGAACGGCTCGCGAAAAACGGTTTGAAACAGCTCGACGAGGGAGGCCAGATTTCCGTCGTCGGGCTTAACGCGAAACACCGCCGCGCCGCCATTGCCGTAGAGCGGCTTGATGATGATGTCCTTGTACTCTTTGCGGAATGCCTGGACGTCCGCTAGCGATCGGGTGACGAGCGTTGGCGGCATCAGGTCAAGGAAGTCCAGTACGAAAAGTTTCTCCGGCGCATTGCGCACCTCACCCGGATCGTTGACGACGAGCGTCTTCGGGTGGATGCGCTCCAGGAGATGCGTTGTCGTGATGTAGGCCATGTCGAATGGGGGGTCCTGGCGGAGCAGGACGACGTCGAGATCGGCGAGATTTACCGTGCGCGGGTTTGAAAGCGCGAAGTGGGCGCCGTGCTTGTCCTCGACTTTCAGGCTTTGCCCACGCGCCAGGAGCTTGTCGCCGTGAAGCGAGAGATCGGCTGGCGTATAATAGAAAATATCGTGTCCGCGCTTTTGCGCTTCGAGCAAAATGGCGAACGTCGAATCGCCGCGAATGTCGATCCGATCGATGGGATCCATCTGCACGGCAATGCGAAGATTCATGTGAAACGTCTCAAGGCTGCTGGTTGCGCTGACGCGTTGGCGGTCGTGCGGCTTCGTCGTTTATCCGATTTAGCGCGGCTATGAAACGGCGCTTGACCGACATGAGCAGAGGGACGCTGCAATATGGCAAACATGCCGCAGAACCCCCTTGGAACGGAGCGCCTCCAGTTAGAGGAAGTTATAGGGATCGATATCGACTGTGATCCGGATATCGCTTTTCAGTTTTGGAATGGTTCCAGCCCAAGCCCGCAGATAACCCTGCAGATCGACGTCGCGCGGGGCCTTGATCAGAAGCCGCCAGCGGTGACGTCCACGGACCACGGCGATCGGAGCTTCGGCGGGCCCGAGAACGGAAATGACCTCGGACGGTGGCGCACGTCGGGCAATGTCGCGTATTGTGACTTCGGTGAGCGCCTTATCGCGCGCCGAGACGATGATCGCCGCCAAGCGGCCATAGGGCGGAAGCAGGCCAGCCTGACGCGTCTTGACCTCGTAATTCAGAAAAGCGTCGCGGTCGCCAGCAACGATGGCCTTCATCACTGGGTGGTCTGTCGAATAGGTCTGCACGAGGCCCCGGCCGACGAAGCTCGTGCGTCCGGCGCGGCCCGTCACCTGATGCAGAAGCTGGAACGTACGCTCCGCTGCGCGTGGATCGGCGCCATGCGCCAGCCCAAGATCGCCATCGACGACGCCGACGAGTGCAAGCCCGGGGAAGTTATGGCCCTTGGCGACGATCTGCGTTCCGATGATGATGTCGAATTCCCGCGCCTCAATTCCGCGAATGATCTCGCGCATCTCCGCGAGCCCTGGAATGAGATCGGAGGAGAGGAGAGCGACGCGCGCATCGGGAAAGCGCTCCGCGACTTCTTCCTGGACGCGCTCGACGCCCGGTCCGCAGGCGACAAGGGCACCCGGCGCGGCGCACTTCGGGCATTTCTCGGGCAATGAAAGTGAAAACCCGCAGTGGTGACAGGTGAGGCGCTTCTTGAAGCGATGCTCAACGAGCCAAGCGGTGCATTGCGGACATTCGAGCCGGTGGCCGCACGAACGGCAGAGGGTCAGCGGCGCATAGCCACGACGGTTCAGAAAGAGCAGTGTTTGCTGGCCTTTTTCGAGCGTCTCGTGCATTGCGCCGACGAGGCGCTGCGCCAGCCATTTGCCAGGCTCCAGCTTCTCCGCTTTGAGATCGATCAGCGACACGTCCGGCATGGCGATGCCCGAGAAGCGACCCGGCAGGACGGCATGACGATAGCGCCCGACAAGCGCGTTGACGTGGCTTTCAATCGACGGCGTGGCGGATGCGAGCACGACGGGAAATTTGCCGAGATTACCACGCACGACCGCCATGTCGCGCGCCTGATAATGAACGCGATCCTCCTGCTTGAATCCCTGATCGTGCTCTTCGTCAATGACGATCAAGCCGAGTTGGACGTAGGGGAGAAACAGCGCCGAGCGGGCACCGACGACGCAGCGCACGTCGCCGCGCGCAACGCCTTTCCAGATGCGCCCACGCTCGGCCGGGCTCAGCGCCGAATGCCATTCCACGGGGAAAACGCCAAAGCGCCTTTCGAAGCGCTCAAGAAATTGGCTGGTCAGCGCGATTTCGGGAAGCATGATCAGTGCCTGCTCGCCAGCTTCCAGCGCGCGGGCGACAGCCTCGAAATAGACTTCGGTCTTTCCCGAGCCGGTGACGCCATCGAGCAAAGTCACCGAAAAGTTCTTGGCATCGACGGCGCTGACGAGGGTCGCGACGGCGCGGGTTTGTTCGTCGATAAACTCGGTCGTCGCATGGGAGGCATTTGGGTGTGGAAAGACACGCTCGGGAATCGCGACCTCGACAAGCGTGCCAGCTACTGCCAAGCCGTCGATGACGCCTGTCGAGCAACCGGCAAGATGTGCGAGATCCGACTTGGCGCGAATGAGGCCATCGGCGGCGATCTCCAGCACGCGCGTGCGGGCCGAGGTCATCTTGGGAGGTGGCGGTGCACCTTCGACGATGCGCACGCCGAATCGATGCTTTGGGGGTTCGAAGGCGGCGTCGGCGCTCATCATCATGCGCGCCACCATGCCGAGGGGCGCCAAGGTGTAGCGCGCGACCCATTCGGCAAACCGCATCGAGATTTCAGGCAGCGGCGGCGCGTCGATCAGGCTCGTCAGGGCTTTGAACTTTTTGGGGTCGACGGGCTTGCCTTCGCCGCGCGGTCCGTCCCAGACGATGCCGATCCGCGTCTGCGGCCCGAACGGCACGAGCACAAAGGAGCCGGGCGGCACATCGACGCCCTCGGGCACGAGATAATCGTACGTCTGGTCAAGCGCCACCGGCATTAATACCGGCACGCTGCGGGCGCTCGACGCGCCGCCGTTATCCAGAATTTCGAGCAGACTATCCAAAGGGACGTTCAACGGACTAGAAGCTTCTCCGAGAATCGAGCGTGCTAAGGTTGCCTTAAGTTGCGGCGCACCAATGGCAAGCCCCGAAGAGTTAAGGACGAGGTCAGGAGAAAGAAATGAAATTCTTCGTCGATACCGCCGACGTGGCCGAGATCAAGGACTTAGCAGCCACCGGCCTGCTCGACGGCGTGACGACCAACCCGACGCTCGTCGCAAAAGCGGGCCGGGATTTCAAGGACATCGTCAAGGAGATCTGCGCCGTGGTGCCGGGCCCCGTTTCGGCGGAAGTGGCGGCCACCGACTACGACGGCATGATGCGCGAAGCCGAAGTGCTGCGAAAGATCGCGAAGAACGTGACGATCAAGGTGCCGCTGACGATGGATGGCCTCAAGGCCTGCAAGGCGCTGACCGGGGACGGGACGATGGTCAACGTCACGCTCTGCTTCTCCGCGAACCAGGCGCTGCTGGCGGCGAAGGCCGGCGCGACGTTCGTTTCGCCCTTCATCGGCAGGCTCGACGACATCGGCTTGAACGGAATGGACGTCATCCGCGAGATCCGCACGATCTTCGACAACTATCCCGATCTCTCGACCGATATTCTTGCGGCCTCGATCCGCACGGTGAACCACGTTAAGGAAGCGGCGATGATCGGCGCCGACGTGGCAACCATTCCACCCGCCATCCTGAAATCGCTGGTCAAGCATCCGCTGACGGACGCCGGGCTGACCGCGTTCGTGAACGATTGGAAGAAGACGGGCCAGAAAATCGTGTAACGGCGGCGTACACGAACTTCGTTTGGATAAGCGCGCGTGCGATCGAAAGCCATCTCTGCTGATGTGATTGCCCGCTTTGCCGAAATCGTCGGCGAGGCGAATGCGCTGACGCACGCCGAGGATCAGGCGCCTTATCTTCGCGAATGGCGTGACAGGTATACGGGCAAAACGCCCGTCGTGCTCCGGCCGGGATCGACAGGGGACGCCTCGCGCATTCTGGCGCTCGCCAATGACGAAGGGATCGGAATCGTGCCGCAAGGCGGGAATACCGGACTCGTGGGCGGGCAAATTCCGTCGCCCGAAGGTGATCAGATCGTGCTGTCGCTCGCGCGTTTGAACAAGGTGCGCGATGTCGATGCGGCAGGCGGCACGATGATCGTCGAAGCGGGCGTGACCTTGCTCGAAGCGCAAAATGCTGCCGAAAG
>JAICLG010000059.1 GCA_025927515.1 Hyphomicrobium sp. | reverse complement strand
CGTCGGCACGAGAATTTCGAGGTAGACCGCCGCCAGTTCGAGCGTGCGGCCGCTGGCTCCCAGAAGCTCAAGCAACGGTTCGATTGTCAGCCATAGGGCCACCCCGATCAGCGTCGAGATGATAAAGGCGAGCATCACCGCGTTGGTCGCCAGGCGGCGGGCGCGCATGCGGCGACCGGCTCCGAGCGCCGGAGCGACGAGAGCCGTTGCGGCAATCGAAAGTCCGATGCCGACCGAGGTTGCGAAAAACAAGATCGAGCTGGCGTAGCCGACGGCCGCGACGATGTCCTGGTCCTTCAGCCGCGACAGAAAATAGATGTTGGCCAGATCGCCGATGAAGATCGCCATCAGCCCGATGGCTCCGGCGGCCGTCATGGTCAGGATATGGCGGAGGAGCGAGCCGGTGACGAATTTCGGCCCACCGGCGTTTCTTCGCGCCGCATCGGTGTTCGCCATTAAAAAACGTCCGCCCTTGATACCGACCGGGCGGAGCGTCCGTCCGGCGTTGTTCTTATAATTTGCGTCGCGCCTTGAAGGCGGCAGCGAGCGTTCCGTCGTCGAGATAATCCAACTCGCCGCCGATCGGCACACCTTGCGCGAGGCGCGAGACAGTGACATCGGCGCTCGCGAGCTGATCGGATATGTAGTGCGCCGTCGATTGGCCCTCGACGGTCGCATTGAGCGCCAGCAGGATTTCCTTGACCTCAGGCGATCCGGCGCGCGTCAAAAGACTTGCGACGTTCAATTGTTCCGGCCCGATACCGTCGAGCGGCGATAGATGTCCGCCGAGAACATGGTACCGCGCCGAAACAATATTGGCGCGTTCGAGGGCCCAGAGATCGCCAACTTCCTCGACGACGACAATCAGGCTTTGATCGCGGCGCGGATCGTTGCAAACGCTACACGGCACGACGGTATCGAGATTGCCGCAAACGGGGCATTCCGAAATCTTCGCGACCGCCTCCTGCAAGGCATCCGACAACGGCAGCAGGAGATCGTTGCGGCGCTTCAGCAGCGATAGAACTGCTTTGCGCGCCGAGCGCGGGCCGAGCCCCGGCAAACGTGCCAGGAGCTGAACCAAGCGCTCGATCTCGGGGCCTGCAATCTTACGGGACATTTTTGGATCATGCTCAAAAGGCGGCCCACGACGGACCGCCTTGTAAACCGGTTATGCGGCCAAGAATGCCGCGGACTAGAACAGTTTCATTCCGGGCGGCAAGGGAATCCCGCCGGTGATCTCGGCCATCTTCTCCTGCATGGCGCTATCGGACTTGGCGCGGGCGTCGGAAGCGGCGGCGACGATCAGGTCTTCGAGGATCTCGACCTCATCGGGTTTCAAAAGACTGGGATCGATGCGCACGCGCTTGACCTCGCCCTTACCATCAACTGTCAGGTGTACAAGACCGCCGCCGGATTGGCCTTCGATCTCGGCGCGCGCCAACTCTTCTTGCACTTCCTTGAAACGGGCCTGCATCTGGCCCATCTGCTTCATCATTCCCATCAAGTCTTTCATGTGTTCCTCTGCGTGGCGGCCTGCTCGTGACGAGCGTCAGCCTGCTTCGCTCTCTTTATCGTCGTCGGCATCCGTCTCGCGTCCGGCGATTCGGCGCACCTCGGCAATCTTGGCATCGGGAAACGCCTGAAGTACGGCACGGACGGCCGGGTGCGCCTTGAGCTGTTCAAGCTCGGCGGCTTCGCGCTCGCGCCGGACAACGCCGATCGCCGGCTGTCCCGCTTCTTTCGAGAGCACAACGACCCAGCGCCGCCCGGTCCAGCTGTTCAGTTTTTCGCGCAAGTCGTTGGCGAGTTCCGGCGGTGCTCCGGGCAGCAAAAAGATGTCGATCGAGCCAGCAACCGCGTCGAACTTGACGAGGCTGACGTGGTCTTCGAGGTGAATTTTCAACTTGGCGTCGCGCTTTTCACCCACGAGCGCGACGACCTCCGCGAAGGAGCGCGGATCGGAGCTCAGCGACGACTGTAGGGAGGCCGGTTGATCGTCGTCGGATTCGCCAACTCCATCGTCGAGTTGAACATCGCCATCGTCGCCGAAATCGAATGCCTCATCGGCATTGTTATTCGTCGCTTGAGCACTCGGTGCTGTCGTCGTGACGTTGACGGTCGGCCGTGTTTCCGAAGTGCGGTTCTCGGCCGGAGCCAACGCCGGACGGCGGGCGGGAAGCGCCGCGCCGCCTAAGCTGCGGATCAGTTCATCGGGTGTCGGCAAATCGGCGGTGTAGGCGAGACGGATGAGGACCATCTCGGCCGCCACCTGTGGATTGGGCGCACGCCCGACCTCTTCGAGACCTTTGAGCAGCATCTGCCAAGTGCGCGCGAGATAGGGCATCGATAGGCGGGCGGCGAGATCGCTGCAGCGCTTCTTTTCCTCAGCCGTCAGACCTTCGCTTGCGGGCTCCTCGCCAACGGCCTTGACGCGCGCGATGGCATGCACGGCCTCGCTAAGGTCGGCGATGACTTCGGCCGCTTCCGCGCCGTCGCGATGCAAGCCTGAAAATCCGTTGAGCGCAGTCGGGAGGTCACCGCGAAAAATAGCTTCGGCCAGATCAAAGACGCGCGCGCGATCGGCAAGACCGAGCATATCGCGGACGCTCGCAGCCGTGACGTGTCCCTCGCCCATCGCGATCGCCTGATCCAGGATCGAAAGACCGTCGCGCACCGAACCTTCGGCGGCGCGCGCGATCAATTGCAGGGCGTCCGCATCGGCTTTGGCGCCTTCGCTTGCGGCGATCTTCTGGAAATGCTCAGCGAGAACGGGCTGCTCGACGCGGCGCAGATCGAAGCGCTGGCAGCGCGACAGGACCGTGACCGGCACTTTGCGGATTTCCGTCGTCGCGAAGATAAAGCGAACGTGTGCGGGCGGTTCCTCCAGCGTCTTCAGGAGCGCGTTGAACGCACCCTTCGACAGCATGTGAACCTCATCGATGATGAAGACTTTGGTGCGCGCAACAAGCGGCGTGTACTGCGCGCTCTCGATGATTTCGCGGATGTTGTCGACGCCGGTGTTGGAGGCGGCGTCCATTTCGATCACGTCCGGATGTCGGCCTTCCATGATCTCTTTGCAGTGGGCGCCGAGACCGGGCATATCGATGGTCGGCTTGTCGTAGCCGGAGGCCTCGTAGTTCAGGGCGCGCGCCAGAATGCGGGCGGTCGTCGTCTTTCCGACGCCGCGCACGCCCGTCAGCATGTAGCCCTGCGCGATGCGTCCGGACGCGAAGGCGTTGCGAAGCGTCGTCACCATGGCCGACTGGCCGATCAGATCATCGAAGGTGGCAGGACGATATTTGCGCGCGAGGACGACATACGGTTTCGCGGGCTCCATTCCGCCCGCACCCGCAACGCTGTCAGACGCATCCGATTTCTTTTTCGCCATGGTCCTGGAGTAGCTGACTTTTGCGCTGAGGGCGAGGGAGCAAGGCGACAGCGCCAACCTTCTCCGAAATGGCCGGGCCTCGGCAGAGGCAATCGGCACGCAAGCGCAATAAAAAAAGCAATAAAGAGAGGCTGGCGAACGACCCGATTTCTGATCGTTAGGGCTGCTTCCTTCCGGACCTGACCCGGTTGGCGACGAATTCGTCCGCCGCCAACCTCCCGCCCATATAATGGGGTGAATGGCGGAGAAGTACAACCCCGTGATAGTTCAATGACTTCGCTCTATTGTCGCGCACCTGCCTTGAAATTTGTCATCGGGGCCGAGCACATTGCGAGACGCGGGTCACAGAGACCCAGGACAACCAGCTGGGTCCGGCTCTCCGCTACGCTCCGGCTGGGATGGCAATACGTGCAGGTCCCCTCATCCGTCATCCCGGCGAAGGCCGGGATCTGTCCAGGTTCGCGGCATGGTGGTTGCGTGGATACTTGGACGGATCCCCGCCTACGCGGGGATGACGTGAAGGGTGGCGCAATTAGTGACGGTGCGTACAGGTATTTAGATGCAGCGGCCGCCGTCAACTTCGATGGCGACGCCGGTGATGAAGGCGCTCGCGGGGTCAGCGAGAAAAAGCGCCGCGTTGGCAATATCGAGCGGCTTCGACATGCGGCCGAGCGGGATGCCAGCGACGAACTTGGCGCGGTTTTCAGGCGTGTCAGGCAATCCCATGAACTGCTCAAGCATACCCGTTTCGCCGATCACCGGATTGATGGCATTGACGCGGATGTTTTTCGGCGCCAGCTCGGCGGCCATCGACTTCGTGAGGGTGATCGCGGCGCCCTTCGACCCGTTATACCACGTCAAACCGGGGCGCGGGCGAATGCCGGCCGTCGAAGCCGTGTTGATGATCGAACCGCCCCCACGCTTTTCCATGACCGGCACGACGGCGAGCGTCGTCAGGTAGATCGATTTGACGTTGACGGCGTAGATGCGATCGAACTCGTCCTCGGTGACGTGCATCAGCGATTGGTTCTTGTGCGTCACGCCTGCGTTGTTGACGAGGATGTCGACGCCGCCGAAAACCTCGACGGCGGATGCAATCATCGCGTCGACGTCAGCGCGCCTAGTGACGTCCGTCGCCATCGCGATGGCGCGATCCTTTCCGAGCTTCTCCACCAGATCGCCAGCGGCCGTAGCGTTGATATCGGCGACGACGATCTTGGCACCCTCGGCGGCGAAGAGTTCCGCGATGCCGCGTCCGAAGCCAGACGCGGCACCCGTCACAACGGCAACTTTTCCATCGAGGCGCATGTCGTTCAGCTCGTCCGTTTGAGCGGGACTTGGCCGCTCGCAGCAAGTTCGGCCGCTTCCTTGCGGTACGGGCTCGCCGGGTAGGTCCCGAGAATCGTGATCTTGGTTGAGAAAAACGATAGCTCCTCAAGTGCAAGCTGCACGGGGCGATCGACGGGATGGCCTTCGATATCGGCGAAGAACATGGTGGCGTTGAACGTGCCCTCTTGCTGATAGCTTTCGAGCTTCGTCATGTTGACGCCGTTGGTCGCGAAGCCGCCGAGCGCCTTGTAAAGCGCCGCCGGGACGTTACGCACGCGGAAGAGGAACGTCGTCATCACCGGACCGTTGCCCGGCTCCGCGTCGTCGGGTTCCTTGGCCAGAACGACGAACCGCGTCGTGTTGTGCGTCTCGTCCTCCATGTCGCTCTTCAGAATTTTCAGGCCGTAGATCTCGGCGGCGAGGCGAGAGGCGATGGCGGCCGTCGTCAGGTCGTTGCTTTCGGCGACGAGGCGCGCGGAACCTGCCGTGTCGGCTTCCGGAACGGGTTTCATTCCGAGCTTGCGAAGCGTCGAGCGGCATTGTCCGAGCGCCTGGGTATGGCTCATCACGCGTTTGATCGTGGCGAGCGTCGCGCCCTCTCGGGCCATCAGCTGGTGGCGCACACGCAGAAAATATTCAGCGACGATGTAGAGACCGGCATCCGGAAGCAGGTGATGAATGTCGGTGACGCGCCCGGCAACCGAGTTCTCGATCGGGATCATCGCGTAGCGCACTTCACCAGAGTTGACGGCGGCGATGGCGTCCTCGAACGTCGGATAGGCGACCGCTTCAAAATCGGGATAGGCTTCGTGCGCGGCGAGATGCGAATTGGCGCCGGGCTCGCCCTGATAGGAGATCTTCGCGGGTGTGCTGGCAGACTCGGGTCGATGCGGCATGACGTATGTGCGCCTGGTTTTCTAGGGGTATCGGAGAAGACGACGTGGGCGTGTCAGGACGCAAGAAAGCGACGGGCGCGCTCAAGATCGGCCGGAGTATCGACACCGAGAGGAACAGTGTCAACGATGGCGACATCTATCCGCATTCCCGCTTCGAGGGCGCGCAGCTGTTCGAGCTTCTCGCGCTTCTCCAACGGTGATGGCGGCATCGAAACGAAGCGTTCAAGACTATCGCGGCGATAAGCGTAAATGCCGATATGATGGTAAAGCGGCCCGTCGCCGGAGGGTGCGGTGGCGCGCGTGAAATAGAGGGCGCGGAGACGGTTTTCGGCGACGGGTGTACCGACGACCTTGACGACGTTGGGGTTCGTTCGTTCCTCGGGATCGGAGATGACCGCGGTGAGCGTCGCAATGTCGACCTCGGGCGTCGCAAGCGGGGCGATGCATCGGGTGACGAGTTTCGGATCGAGCGTCGGCAGGTCGCCTTGCAGGTTGACGATAATACTCGCTCGGCGCTCGGGGTCGGCTTTGGTGATGGCCTCGAACACCCTATCGGAACCCGAGGCATGATCGGCTCGCGTCATGATCGCGGTGCCGCCGGATGCCGTGACGGCATTGGCGATCTCGTCGCTATCGGTCGCGACGATGACCTTACCCGCATTTGCGGCCATGGCGCGCTGCAACACGTGCACGATCATGGGGCGGCCGCCGATATCGGCAAGCGGCTTGCCGGGCAAGCGGGTCGCGTGCATTCGGGCCGGTATGACAATCAGAATGTCGTTGCGCAGATCGGTGGGCACGTCGGTCAAATCATCATTGAATAGGTGACAAACTGTCTCGCCATCCAAGGGGCACGACACCGTTTGCGCGCTTGCATGAGAGAGGCGAGCTTATATACCTCCGGGACGGGTTGTTATAGTTGAATTGGCCGATTTCTTTACACTAGTTTGCGCATCACCGTCTTGACCGACACGGGGGCACCTAGAATGAGAATGGACGAATTCGAGTTCACCAAGATCGCGGGCGCGGTGCTCTCGGCACTACTGCTGATCTTCGGGACGAGGACGATCATCGACATGACCGTCGGGCACACGCACCAAAAGCCCGGCTATACGTTGCCCGCGCCGACTGAGACCGCCGCTAAAGGCGGGGCGACGGCTGAAGCAGCTGCTCCGGCAGGGGAGACGCCGGACGAGGCCGCCAAGAAGGTGATGGCGCTCCTTCCCAAAGCCAATGCGGAAAACGGCAAGTCCATTTTCAAGAAGTGCCACGCGTGTCACGTAGCTGAAAAAGGCAAGAAGCCGACGGTCGGCCCGAACCTCTGGGATGTCGTCAACCGTAAGCGGGCATCATATCCGGGATTTGCTTATTCGGACGCCATGAAAGCCAAAGGCGGCAGCTGGTCCTTCGACGAACTCGCGAAATTCATCCACAGCCCCAAGACCTATATTCCGGGAACGAAAATGGTCTTTCAGGGCTTGCCGTCCGAGAGCGACGAAGCGGACGTCATCGCTTATCTTGCAACACTTGCCGATACGCCGGTTCCCTTGCCCAAATGACAGCAAGTTAACTCGCTATGCTGTATAAAGTTTGCGACCCTGCCACGTCGTTGGCGGGGTCGCTTCGTATCCGGGCGCCGTGTTATCCCCGCGCTCCCGAGCTGTGTTAAGCTCTTCAGCTGGCTAGAGAGAGAACGAGACGAAATATGCGGATGCGCCTGACGTCGTTAACCCTCGCCGCTATGGCGCTCATCAGTTTCCTGCCAATTTCTCAGCCGGCGCACGCCGATGAGCCGACCAATGAAGCGCAGTGCCGGCCCTCTCTCTCGCTCGTCGGCAAAGCGAAATACGGACCCGATTTTAAAAATTTCGACTGGGTCAATCCCGACGCTCCGAAGGGCGGCGCGCTTCGTCAGTGGGCGGACGGTACCTTCGATACGCTCAATCCATTTTCCGACAAGGGCGTGAAGGCCGCCGGACTAAGCTTGATGTTCGACAGCCTGTTCGCGAGCAGCCCCGATGAACCGGAAACGCAATATGGCTTGATCGCGGAGTGCGCGTCCTATCCGGATGATTTCTCCTCGGTGACGTTCAAGCTGCGTCCGGAAGCGAAATTCAACGACGGAACGCCTATTACGCCAGAGGACGTGATCTTTTCATTCGACGAATTGAAGAAGGTCAACCCATTCTATGCGTTCTACTACAAGAACGTCTCGAAGGCGGAAAAGACGGGCGATCACGAGGTCAAATTCACGTTCGACGTCAAAGGCAACAGGGAGTTGCCGCTGATCGTGAGCCAGCTCAGCATCGTCTCGAAGGCTTATTGGGAAGGCAAAGACGCAAACGGCAAGCAACGCACACTTGCCGAGACGACGGTCGAGCCGCCGCTTGGCAATGGCGTCTACAAGATCAAGTCGGTCGATACCGGGCGCAGCATCTCCTACGAGCGGGTGAAGGATTACTGGGCGAAAGATCTGCCCGTCATGCGCGGGCAATATAACTTCGACACGCTCGAGATTACGTATTATCGCGACCGCTCTCCGGCGTTCGAAGATTTCAAAGCCGGACGGCTCGATTTCTGGCTGGAGAACAGAGCGTCCGCCTGGGCCACGCAATACGGCTTCGATGCGCTGAAGAAGGGCCTCGTCAAGAAAGAGGCTATTCCGATCAAGCGCGTCGCGGCCATGCAAGCCTTCGCGTTCAACACTCGCCGCCCGGAATTTGCCGATCCGCGCGTGCGGCATGCGTTCAACCTGCTGTTCAATTTTGAAGAAACCAACAAGAAGCTCTTCTACGGCTCGTATGTTCGGCTCGACAGCTTCTTCGCCAACTCGGATTTGCAGTCGAAGGGTCTGCCGCAAGGACGCGAGCTTGAAATTCTGAACGAGGTGAGATCCGAGGTGCCACCGGAGGTCTTCACGACGGAATGGAAGAACCCGGTCAATGCCAAGGAAGGCGATTTCCGCAAGCACCAGAAAGAGGCGCTGAAGCTTTTCGAAGCAGCGGGCTGGAAAATTTCGAGTGAACCCGTGAAGGACGGTTCATGCGGATATTTCTGCAAGTTCATGCGTATGACGGGCTTGTCATCCGCAAGCACCGCGAATGTTCTGCGTAACGCCAAGGGCGAGCAGATGACGGCGGAATTCCTGATCAGCGGGGATACGTTCCAGCAGATCATCCTGCCTTATGTGCAGACCCTCAAGTCGATGGGGATCAACGCATCGATCAGGGTCGTCGACGATGCGCAGTACAAGCAGCGCGAGGACAATCGCGACTTCGACATCATCGTTGACAATTTCGCGCAATCGAATTCGCCGGGTAATGAACAGCGTGACTTCTGGGGCTCGGCCGCAGCCGATAAGCCCGCCAGCCGCAACACTATCGGCATCAAGAATCCGGCGGTCGACAAGCTGATCGACAAGATCGTGTTCGCGAAGGATCGCGCCGATCTCGTTGCGGCGACTCATGCGCTCGATCGCGTGCTGCTGTGGAACTACTACGTCGTTCCGCAATGGTATTATCCCTACGAGCGCATCGCCTATTGGGATATCTTCGGACGGCCGAAGACGCTGCCCTCGCAAACAGCGGGGCTGATGCAGGTCTGGTGGATCGATCCTGAGAAACAGAAGGCCGTCGAAGCTGCAAAGGCGAAATGATCTCGTGCCGGTTGCTTGCCAAATCCGAACGATCATGACGCCGAGGCTCTTTCTTCTCGCGGCCGTGGCGGCGCTCCTCTCCTGCGTTGCGACGGCTTACGCGGTGGCGGAACCGCGGCATGGTCTTTCCGTCTTCGGCGAGTTGAAGTATCCGGCGGACTTTCAGCACTTCGACTACGTCAATCCGGATGCGCCGAAGGGCGGGCGCATGATCACGCTTGGAACCGGCGGCGCGAATACCTTCGATAACCTGAACGGGTTCATCCTCAAGGGCGATGCCGCGCAGGGCCTCGATCTTCTTTTCGATAGCCTGATGGTGCGGGCGCAGGACGAACCCGATGCCGTCTATGGTCTGATCGCGAAGTCCGCGGATGTGGCGGCGGACGGCATGTCGGTGACGTTCAAGCTGCGGCCTGAAGCAAAGTTCGCGGACGGCACGCCGGTGACGGCGGACGATGTCGTTTTTTCCTTCAAGACTCTGAAAGAGAAAGGCCACCCCGCGATCGCGCAGCCGCTGCACGACGTCGTCTCGGCCGAAGCTCTGGATCCGCAAACGGTGCGTTACACGTTCAAGGGAACGTTGACGCGCGATCTTCCGATCGCCGTCGCACAGTTGCCGGTGCTCTCGAAAGCGTACTACTCGAAACAGCCGTTCGAGGAGACATCACTGAAGCCGCCGCTCGGATCGGGGCCATACCGGATCAAGGATTTCAAACCCGGAACGTACATTACCTACACGCGCCGCAACGACTATTGGGCGAAGGATCTGCCCGTCAACCGCGGGCGCTATAACTTCGACGAGATCCGATATGATTATTTCCGCGATCGCAACATCGAGCTCGAAGCGCTGAAGTCCGGTCAGGTCGATTTCCGCGAGGAATTTTCGAGCGTCAACTGGGCGACGGGGTACGACATTCCCGCTGTGAAGGACGGGCGATTGATCAAGGCCTTGCTTCCAGACAACCGGCCATCGGGAGCGCAGGGATTTTTCATCAACACGCGCCTCGACAAATTCAAGGACCCGCGCGTACGCCTGGCGCTCGATCTCGTGTTTGATTTCGAATGGTCGAACAAGAAGCTGTTCTACGGGCTCTATAAGCGGACTACGAGCTACTTCGAAAATTCCGACATGAAGGCAACCGGACTCCCAACTCCGGAAGAGCTGGCGCTGCTCAATCCCTACAAGGATAAATTACCGTCCGAGGTCTTCGGTGAGCCTTATACGCCCCCGGTGACGGACGGCAGCGGCAACAATCGCGACAACCTGAAGAAGGCGCGCGACCTGCTCATTGCCGCCGGGTGGAAGCCGGGCGCCGATCACGTGCTGCACAACGCTAAAGGCGAACCGCTGACGATCGAGTTCCTGAATTTCGAATCGGCGTTCGAGCGCATCACGGTTCCCTACACCGACAACTTGAGGCGCATCGGCGTTAATGCCTCGTGGCGTCTCGTCGATCCGAGCCAGTACGAGCAGCGCGTCAAATCCTTCGATTTTGACGTGACGACGCAGCGTTACGCGCTACGCCTGACGCCGGGCGTCGAGATGCGGAGCTACTGGGGTTCGGATGCCGCCAAGACGAACGGCTCGTTCAATCTTGCGGGCATCGCAGATCCCGTCGTCGATGCCTTGATTGACAAGGTGATCGCGGCAAAATCGCGAACGGAACTCACCACGGCGACACACGCTATCGACCGGGTACTGCGTGCGGGACACTATTGGGTCCCGCACTGGTACAAGGCGAGCTACTCGGTCGCTTATTGGAACAAATACTCGCATCCCAAGGTGCAGCCCAAATATGATGAGGGTGTGCTCGATACGTGGTGGTTCGATCCGAAGAAAGCCGCAGCTTTGAGCTCCGGCAAATGATAATGCAGTCGCAAGAACGACAGGCGAAGCCTCGATGGCCATTTATTTATTGAAACGGTTGCTGCTCGTCATACCGACGTTGTTCGGCATCATGCTGTTTTCGTTCATCATCATTCAGTTCGCGCCGGGCGGCCCGGTGGAACAGATGATCGCGCAGCTGACGGGAACGTCATCATCGATCGTCAGCCGGATGGGCGGCGGTGGCGGCGACGCGCTCGGCAGCAATGCGACGGCGCAGCTCGGGCAAGGTTCGGCCGATGCGATCACATCGAAATACCGTGGCGCGCAGGGTCTCGACCCCGCCTTCATCAAGAGCCTCGAAAAGCAGTTCGGCTTCGACAAGCCGGCGCCGGAACGATTTTATTTGATGATGAAAAATTTTCTGACGTTCAATTTCGGTAAGAGCTACTTCCGCGATGTCCCGGTGATCGATCTGATCAAAGAGAAGCTTCCCGTTTCGATTTCGCTCGGCGTCTGGATGACGCTGCTGACGTACCTAATCTCGATCCCGCTCGGAATTCGCAAGGCCGTGAAGGATGGCGAGCCGTTCGATACGTGGAGCAGCGCCGTGCTTGTCGTCGGCTATGCTATTCCGGGCTTCCTGTTCGCGGTTCTGTTGCTGATCCTGTTCGCAGGATCGTCTTTCTTCCAATGGTTTCCCTCGCGCGGACTTTTTTCCGACAACTGGGATCAGCTGACGTTCTTCGGAAAAATCACCGATTACCTCTGGCACCTCGTGCTGCCGATGATCGCGATGGCCGTCGGCTCGTTCACGGCCATGACGTTCCTGACCAAGAACTCGTTTCTTGATGAAATCCGCAAGCAGTACGTCGTTGCAGCACGAGCGAAGGGGCTGACCGAGCATCAGGTTCTTTACGGGCACGTTTTCCGGAACGCGATGCTGCTGATCATCTCCGGCTTCCCGTCGGCGTTCATCAGCGCCTTTTTCTCCGGCGCGCTGCTGATCGAAACGATTTTCTCCCTTGATGGTCTTGGGCTTCTATCTTTCGAAAGCATTGAGAAGCGCGATTATCCCGTCGTGTTTGCATCGTTGTTCATTTTCTCTCTGATCGGATTGATCGTCGGCATCATCTCCGACTTCGTCTACACGCTGGTCGATCCACGCATCGACTTCGAGACGCGCGAGGTCTGAGCCATGGATCAAAAGACAGAGGACGCACCGATCACGCCGACCGCGGCTTCTCCGAAGCTGTCGCGCTTTCAACGTTTCAAACGGCGTTTCCGCCTATCGCCAGTCAATCGCCGGCGTATCGAGCGCTTCAAAGCGCACAAGCTCGGCTATCGCTCGTTTCTGGTTTTTTCCGTTCTGTTTCTCGTTTCGCTGTTTGCGGAATTCATCGCCAACGACCGTCCGCTGATCGTCAGCTACAAGGGCGAAATCCTGTTTCCGGTGCTCGTCGACTATCCGGAAGACAAATTCGGCGGCTTCCTCGCCATCACGGACTACCGGACACCCGACATCTCAAACGAGATCAAAGCCCACGGCTGGATGATCTGGCCCCCGATCCGGTATTCCTACGATACGATCAACAAGGACTATCCGGGCCGTATCGGCGATAACGGCATTTGTCTTGGCTATCCGGCGCCGCCACCCTGGGCGTCATCGATGAAACTGTGCGATGCGCCACCGGATCAGTTGGCCCGCTATAACGAGCTTGGCAATACCAACTGGCTCGGGCTCGATAGTCAGGGCCGCGATGTGGTGGCGCGTGTCATCTACGGTTTCCGCATTTCCGTGCTGTTCGGATTGCTGCTGACGATCGTGTCGTCAGCGCTCGGCATCGTCGCCGGTGCGGTGCAAGGCTATTTCGGCGGCAAGGTCGATCTCATTTTCCAGCGTCTTCTCGAAATCTGGAATTCGATACCGGAACTGTTCGTCCTGCTGATTCTGTCCTCGCTGTTTGTGCCGGGATTCTGGACGCTGCTCGGCATTCTGATGGTCTTCAGCTGGACATCGCTCGTCGGCCTCGTGCGCGCCGAATTCCTGCGCGGACGCAATCTCGAATACGTGCGGGCGGCGCGTGCCCTTGGGCTCTCCGACTGGCAAATCATCTTCAAGCATCTTTTGCCGAACGCCACGGTCGCGACGCTGACGTTCCTGCCGTTCAAGCTTTCGGGTGGCATCGCGGCACTGACGGCGCTCGACTTCCTCGGGCTCGGTATGCCGCCGGGATCGCCGTCGCTCGGT
>JAICLG010000331.1 GCA_025927515.1 Hyphomicrobium sp. | reverse complement strand
GTCGCTGGAAACGCCGGTCGGCGACGAGGAAGACTCTCATCTCGGCGATTTCATCGAGGACAAGAACGCGATCCTGCCGATCGACGCGGCGATCCAGTCGAACCTGCGCGAGACCACTACGCGCGTGCTGGCCTCGCTCACCCCCCGCGAAGAACGCGTGCTCCGCATGCGCTTCGGCATCGGCATGAACACCGACCACACGCTGGAAGAAGTCGGCCAGCAGTTTTCAGTGACCCGCGAACGCATTCGCCAGATCGAGGCAAAGGCGCTGCGGAAGTTGAAGCATCCGTCAAGGAGCCGGAAGCTGCGGTCGTTCCTCGATAACTAACTCAACTCGTCATTGCCGGGCTTGACCCGGCAACCCATCGGAACAAAGCGGCGGGCATGGGCCCGCCGTTTCTCATTTTGAAAGCTGTCTGAGACGCTGCATCTGCTTCAACAACAATGGGTGCTCTCAGATTTTTGCCGGACAAATTAGGAACCGCGGGTGATTTCGGACGAATCAAGCGACTCAAAATATAACTTGCATTCAGAAGTCAACAGCGAATATAGTTCGCTGACAGCGAAGTTTCTTTGCAAGAAGGTTCCGAATCAGTCGTTAGTGCTTGCTCGCTTGGGTGACATTCATGCCTCCCAAACCGAGTGAGTAACATCGCTCTCGGGGTTCGTAAGAACCCTCCATTGGCCGGTCATGCAGGACCTGTTCCTGGGTCGCGCGTCCTCCGCCAAGCATAGGCGAGCATCGAAAAGGCTCGATGCTCGCCTGGGAAGCTTAGAGGTCCCTTCGTTCGAGATGCTCTTTGTTCAAAGGCACCGGGGCAATGTTGCACCGGAGAACAAGGAGAAGGTCGATGGTCGAAAAAACCACTGATCCACCGAGCGACGAACGAAGGCGTTCTGATTTCTGGAGGCAAGTACGCGGCTTCGGCCGCAACCTTGTCAACAGACAGACGTTCATTCTGGCTACCCGCATCCTCACGTTGATGGTGCGGTTGGTCGAACTAGTGAATCGGCTGCGAGGCGATCTCTAAGCTAGTTTTCCCAATTCTCGAAAGGTTGACTGAATCGATGTACGATCGGGCTTTGAAATTAATCCGGCAATATCATCGCATGTCGCAGGCGGAGCTTGCAGACGCTCTCAACCTATCGCGATCATTCGTATCTGAACTCGAAAAGTCCGGAGGAAAAAAGCCGAGCATTGATGTGCTGGAGCGTTATGCCAACTATTTCAAAATCCCGGTGTCATCGCTGCTGTTGTTCGCTGAGCAGTCGGGATCTTCGGATGTGCGCGAAAAATCTCGGGCTTTTGCTGCCCATAAGGTCATGAAAATGTTGGAATGGTTGGAGGAAACCACCCGTGACGAAGTTCGACCGGGTTGATCGGATGAAGAAGCCGCGAACGAACCTCCGTTTGTCAGAATGTTGGCTCTATGCAGTTGACTCGCCGTCTGATCTAGCGCGACGACTATCCACACGCGGCAATGAATTGAAAGTTGATGATCTTTCATGCTTTGCGCGTGACGCTGGAAACTATCGGCTCTTTTCGATTGTTAACGAGAAGGGCAAGGCGCGTCCCATCCAATGGCCGAAGCAGCGCTTGCAAGGCATTCACGCGCGAATTCACAAGTTGCTCTCACGGGTAGCAGTTCCGATGTATCTACATTCGGCTGTCCGAGGAAAATCATATGTCTCCAACGCGGCGGCGCACGATCCAAAAATGCCCACCATCAAACTCGACGCGAAAAGATTCTTTCCATCAGTGTCGCGCGCCGTGATCTTTAATTTTTTCGCTGGCCCTCTGAAGTGCCGCCGTGATGTTGCGGGTTTACTTGCTGATATTCTGACCTTCGATGCACATCTGCCAACAGGCAGCGCAGCAAGTTCGATAATTGCGTACTATGCGTTCAAGCCCATGTTTGATGAGATCGCACGATACGCGGAATCGCTTGGTCTCACGATGACTTGTTACGTCGATGATATGGCCTTCAGTGGTCCCGGCGCCAACAAAGGCGTTCTCTATGCGGTCAAAAGCATTATTGCTCGGCACGGTCTGAAATCGCATAAGGCACACGCTTTTTCTGGCTCCCAACCGAAAGTGGTGACGGGCGTCTGTAACACGATGGACGGTCCTCGTGTGCCGAACAAGTTGCATCTGAAAATCAAAAACGGGTTTGATGCTTTGGCGAAAGCCCAAAACGCTATCGAAGAAGAAAGGGTGTTGCGCCCCCTGCTTGGAAGGCTCGAAGCAGCAGCGCAAATCGATCCCGCGTTTAAAGCGCGGGCTAGGACGCTCCGAGCGAAGTTCTCGGATAAAAAGAACACGACATTAATCTAGGCGATGCTCCGGCTGATTGGAGGCAGAGCGCATCGAGCTGCAGCGAGTTTAGTTGGCATGTTGTGCGAGGTTGCCCAAACGGCATGCGCCAGCAAGGGCGGGCGGCGCCGCAGGTTCGACTATCGCTTGTGATTGCGACTTATCTCGTAGGCCTGAAGATTGCACCGGGCCGCGGTAAGAAGTGGCGCGTTGACGCCCGCCCGTGCCGCGCGATCCGCAAGATCGCCGATGGTGTGCTCACCTTCGGTAGGTCGCCCATCTTCCATGTCGATCAGCATCGATGGTCCGTAGGTCGAATCCGGCTGGGAAAATATCGCGGTTATCTGGGCGGCGGCATTGAGGGCTGGCAATGGCGGATATCCAAGCGCGCTCACGACAGTCGTGCACTCCGCAATGACGGCGGAGACAAGCGCGGCCCCGGCGGCTGAACGCGCGACCACACCCGCTCGCGATCTGCTCAGCGAAGCGATGGTTGCGATACCAGTGAATGTCCAAAACTTTTCCCACATCAAGGCAAGGATATTGTCCGGGATTTGGACCGGAATGCCGCCGGCTTCCAAAGCTGCCTTGATCGCCGTGCATCTGGAGGACGGCCGGCCGTCAAGTTCGCCGATCGCCGTCAAGTTGATCCGCAACTGGCTCTGTTGAATGCTCCCGTCCGGCATCAAGGCCGCATTGATGATCGTGAGCCCGGCCAGCACACGCTCACCACCAAACCTATCCTTGAGAATATCGAGGTGTCGTACCCCGTTCAGCAGCGGCAGAATGACACTTTGCTCGCCTACAGCAGGAGCGACGGCGTCCATGGCGCTGCCGAGATCGTAAG
>JAICLG010000150.1 GCA_025927515.1 Hyphomicrobium sp. | reverse complement strand
GCATTGCTCCATATCCAACTGTCGTCAGAAACTCCTTTTGGCGTGAATGGTTGCTGAATGTTGGATAGCAGAGCGCGACATTTTTTTTGCGCGCACGTCTTCGAGCGAGGCTATTGCTCCGCTTCAAAAAAAGACGCCGCGAGAAAATGACCGTCGCGCTTCTCTTGACCTACGCGCTCTTTGACGTACCCGTGGCTGCTACCGCGGAATTGCGCGCCATGAATCGAAAGAAGGCGCTTCTGTTGCGATCTTCGGATTGAAGTTTGAGACGCACACGCATCAAATCTTTCCAACCGACATAGCCAACGAGTTGGCCAGTATCGCGTGTGATAACCGGAAGGTGAGACACATCGGCCTTATTCAACTTGTCGGCCAAACCTTCCAGAAATTCGTCGGGATAGGCGACGACGAACTTCTTCCCCGAGAGCAATTCGCCGAGCGTCGCAGTCCGGTGCATGCCTTGGTTACGCCAGCGCAGGATGGCGGGCGGATTAATGGCGCCGAGAACGCGCATATCGTCGTCGACCACGGGGAACGTCGGGTGTCGCGTTTCCGGGTCCGTGAGGAATGCGACCGCCTGATGCAACGTCATCGAGGCCGGAACCGATTGAACATCATTGGTCATGACTTCGGCGACGGTCGTCAGCGCAAACGGATCGGTGCGATATTCCCGCACGAGATGGTGACCCCGACGCGCAAGCTTCTCGGTCAAAATGGAGCGGCGCATCAGAAGAACGGTCACACCGTGGGCGGCTACGCATGCCGTCATAAGGGGGAGCAAGGCGCCGGTCGCGCCGGTGAGCTCGATCGCAAAGAACGTTGCCGTTAGCGGCGCACGCATCGTTCCGCCCATCGTGGCGGTCATTGCGAGCAGCGCCCAGAAGCCGGGCGTCGCGGCCGGCATGATCCCGGACACGACTGCGCCCATCGCTCCGCCGATGATGAGCAGCGGAGCGAGAATGCCGCCTGAGGTGCCGGAGCCGAGTGCAACCGCCCAAATGATAGCTTTGACTGCAAGCAAGAGCAGGGCACTTTGACCTGCCACCGTGCCGTTGAGCATTTGCTCGATATTTGTGTATCCGACGCCCAGCGCGCGGGGATCGATCAGGCCGCCAATGCCGACGACCAGACCACCGAACATCGGCCACCACATCCAGTGGACGGGGATCTTCGGAAAGAGGTCTTCCGTCAGGTACACGAGCTTCGTCAGACAGCCCGACAGAAGCCCCCCGAGGATGCCGATGCCGATCCAGCAAACCAGGCCGAGAACCGATATGGGCATGGTTCCGGAAAATGGAAACAGCGGCGAGGGCATATGCAGCGCCGTGCGCGCGACCTCTGCCACGATTGCGGCGACGGCGACCGGAATGAAGCTCCGCGGTGTCCATTCAAACAACAGCAATTCGACAGCAAGCATGATCGACGCGATCGGCGTGCCGAAAACCGTGGTCATGCCAGCGGCGGCGCCTGCCACAAGCAATGTCTTGCGTTCGTTGTCGCTGACTGGAAGCGATTGAGCGATCAGCGAGCCGACGGCTCCGCCGGTCATGATGATCGGCCCTTCGGCACCGAACGGTCCGCCGGTTCCGATGGAGATTGCCGACGAGAGCGGCTTCAAAATCGCGACCTTAGGGTCGAGCCGAGAACGGCCGAGCAGGATCGCCTCGATAGCTTCCGGGATGCCGTGTCCGCGTATTTTTTCGCTGCCATAGCGGGCCATCAGGCCTACGGCCAGCGAACCCGCCACCGGGATGAGCACGACCCAAATCCCGAAGGGCGATTTTGCAAGGTCGGCGATATCCATGGAAAATCGGCCGAAGTAAGCAATGTTTGTGCAGAGACGTATCAGATCCAGGAGCACGATGCCGGCGGCGACGCTTGCCAGGGCGACAAAGACGGCGATAAGCGCGATAAATAGGACGCGAGGCTTCGTCGTAAAATCGCCGAGACGGCGAAGTTCGGCGCTCTCAAGTTTCATTTCTGCTCCGCTTGGATCTCTCGTCAAACCTCGATGACCCGGGTTATTTTGGCCCGACGCCTGCCGGGCGCCCGCTATATCGTAATACGATATATGTGATCAAGATCCGGCCATTTGCCGGCAAAGAGGCTTGGCGTCGCATGGGCGCTTGCTTTTCTTGCGCCATTAAGATGACGGTCGTAGCCAGAATGGCGCAAATTCCTATGTGACACGACGCGCCTTAAAGGATCGGAGCGAGCTTTGGTTGACAAGCATTTGGAAAGCATGGCCCTGCCGAAAACGGCCCGGCGCAAGAAGCCCCTCCTGTCCAAGGCTAATTATGAGGCATTGTCGAGTTTTCGCTGTGAATTGAGACGGTTTCTTGCGTTCAGCGAGACGGCGGCGCTCGCAGCGGGTCTGACACCCCAGCAGCATCAGATGATGTTGGCGATCAAGGGCGCGCCGGGAAAAGAGTCTCTAAGTATTGGGGAAATTGCCGACAGGCTCCTCGTGCGCCATCACACGATCGTCGAACTCGTCGACCGGCTCGCCGACATTGGGCTCGTCAAGCGTACCCCCGATCCAACCGACAGGCGAAAGATCCAAGTTGCACTGACAAGGGCGGGCAACGCAGCCATCGACCAGCTGTCCTCTATTCACGTCGAGGAGCTTAAGAGCATCCGGCCGACCTTGCAGATGCTCTTGAAGCAGTTCGAGACGCGGCAGCGGAAAGGATGAGCCCCCCAAAGATTGGGAAAGCTTATTCCTTGTCCTTGCCCGACTTGTCTTTCGTGAACGTGGAGCCGGCTTCCTTGAACTTCATCGCGTGCGCGTCGTTGATCGCCCCTGGCACTTCGGCGACGACGCCAAATGGAAGCGGCTCGTCCTGTGTGTAGCGTTTGCCCAGCCGGTAGGCGATTTCGGCGCGCCCTGTCTCGACACCGAGATAAAACGCGTGCGCAACGTCGGTGCCAAGCTCCAGCTTGGGGTACAGCTTGAACGGATCATCCGCGACGTGGTGTCCGTCGCGGTTGTAGATGTGAACGCCGTCTTCGGCGACTTCGATGCGGTAATTGCGGTCGCGAATCTCGCCCGCGAGCGCTTTTATTTCCGAGGGTGTCGACGCAAAGCCCTTGCGGTCGCGCAACGCCATCAAGCCTTGACCGAAGCCTTGCGGTAGGGCGTCCACCTTGCGCGCCGCGAAGTATTCTCTCCTCGCCCGGTCGAACTCCTTGATCGCGGTCCGGCAGTGGGGGCTCACCTGCACAGCGAGCACAGCGGTGATGTGAAGCTCCGAGCACATGCCCATGAGGATGGCGTTGATTCCGGTCGTATCAGCGTCGGTCAACTCGGTGACGTTGCCGATGCCCATCAAGATCGGAATGTCCGGCCGACGCTTGCGCAAATCATAGTAACGCGCGACCGAGGCGGTGAATCCATAGTGAATCGGATCGAGTATAGGGTCGGCGTAGTAGGGCTTTCCCTTTGCGATCATCATGTCGATCACACGATCCAGGGAATCCATATCGGCAGCGCCCGCCGAAACAAGGATTGGAATCGCCGGACCTTCGTCCGCTATCGCGATCGTTTTCTCCGAGAGGCTGAACAGGTAATCGGCTCCGGCTCGCGTCGCGCGGGATAATTCCTCGGCGCTGAATGAATCGACGCTAACTTTCGCGCCATCGGCGTGGAGCGCCGCGATCGCCTCCTCAAGGTGCGGAAATGGACTATCAGGAAGGCAGCCGAGATCGATGACATCGGCGCCGTCGGCGCGGTACTTGCGCGCGCGCTCAACGATCTCTTGCGGCGTGAGCAACGTCGCATCGACGATCTCGCCGAAGATCGTGACGTCCTGCTCAGAGAGATCGATCTTGCGAGCTGTGTGGCCGAGATATTCCGGTAGGTCTGCGATTTCTTCGGGGCCGCGCTCAAACCGGGTGCCGAAGTGGTCCGACAGACGCTCGAGGTCGCCCCGAAAGCGGCCCGGCATGATGACGCGGTCGGCGCCATCGGGCAGCTTCAGCCGGCGCTCTACGATATCGGATGTCATCAGCGCCGCGACTTTTACGCCGACGTTGGCGACGATCGGCTCGAGTTCGGCATCGTTAAGCTCGTCCGCGATGCGCTGAACCCGCGGCTCAGCCAAGGATCCAGTTACCAAAACGATGCGCTTGGCCATCGGCCGGCAGTTCCTTTTTTAGATCGACCAGACGCTGAATTGGCATTGAACGGTCACGGTTGCAATCTTTCCAGCAGTGAACCATCGACAAACTATACGATTTGGGGTGTTCGTATCGGGCGAACACCTGGAGACGCTACGCGAATGAAGAAAGTACTCATCATCGGCATCGGAGCCGGCAATCCGGACTATGTGACGATGCAGGCGGTGAAGGCCCTGAACGAGGTTGATGTCTTTTTCTTCCTCGACAAGGGAGAAGCGAAAGAAGATCTCGTAAATCTTAGGACAACCATATGCGAGCGCTTCATCAAGGATCGATCCTATCGGACGGTCGAGGTGGAGAGCCCGCAGCGTGATGCGAGCACACCCGACTACAAGTCCGGCGTTCACGCATGGCACCGCGACAAAGCGGACATTTTTAGCAAGCTCATAGGAGACGAACTCCGAGACGGAGAGGTCGGCGCTTTTCTCGTATGGGGCGATCCCTCGCTCTACGACAGTACGATCCGGGTCATCCAGCAGATCGTCGCGGAGAGGCGCGTTGCGTTCGACTATGACGTCATTCCCGGCATCACGAGCGTGCAAGCGCTGGCGGCACAGCACCGGATTGCTTTGAACGCAATCGGCGAACCCGTTCACATCACGACAGGTCGCAAGCTCACCGAAGGACTGCCTCCCGGTGTCGATACGGCGGTTATCATGCTCGATAACGGTTCGGGCCTAAGGGCGCTGGCGGGCGAGGACGTCGACATCTATTGGGGTGCCTATCTTGGCACTGCCGATGAAGTTCTCGTTGCCGGGAAGCTCGGTGATCGGGTCGAAGAAATCGAGCAGCTCAGGGCTCGGGATCGAGAGCGCAAGGGATGGATTATGGACACGTACCTGTTGCGCCGGTCGCCCGCAAACGATCGCAGCTAGCGTTCGAAGTCGTCCCAGGATGGCTTTTTGCCGAACCGGTCGACCAGAAAGTCGATGAAGACTCGCGTTTTCGCCGCCAAATACCGGTTCGGCGCATAGAGCGCATGGATGGACAAGTCCTCCGCGCGGTTATCCGGCAATACGATCTCCAGCCGGCCCTCAGCAACATCTTCTCCGACGATGAAGGTCGGCAACTGTGCGATGCCGATACCCTTCACGGCAGCGTCGCGAAGCGCATCGCCATTGTTCGAGGACAGACATGCGCCAATGGAGACGGAAATCGGCTTGCCCTTCTCCATCAGGTGCCAGCGTTGCATCGACGTCGTGTGGCCATAGCTCAAGCAACGGTGGTTCGCGAGGTCGGCCGGGCTTTTTGGTGTGCCGTGCTTCTTGAGGTAGCCGGGCGAGGCAACGAGCAGGATGCGGGCCGGGGCGATGCGACGCGCGATCAGGCTCGAATCCGACAACGTGCCGATGCGCACCGTTACATCGACGCCCTCTTCGAGCGGATCTATGAACCTGTCCGTCAGCGTGAGTTCAATCCGGAGATCACTATAGCGGATCATGAAGTCGGCGATCGCATCACCGAGGTAGAGCGTGCCAAACGACATCGGCGCGTTGACTTTGAGCAGGCCCTTCGGCTCGTCATGGAGCCGCGAGATCTGGGCTTCCGTCTCCTCGACCTGGGCCAGGATCGCCATGCAGCGGTCGTAGTACGCAAGACCGGCTTCCGTCGGCGTCACGCGGCGGGTCGTGCGATCGAGGAGACGCGCACCGAGTTGCTGCTCCAGCTCCATCACGGCTTTGCTGACCGCCGATCGCGTCAAACTGAGGCGCCGCGCCGCTTCAGCATAGCTGCCGCTCGCAACGACCTTCACGAAGGCATTCATCGCGTCGAGTTTGTCCATTTGTATCCAAATTGGAACCAGACTGCTCGAAATATCTAGTATTGAGTAGGGGACGTCAACGAACCATTCTTTGTGGCATAAAGTTTCAACGCAAAGCCACCGGAGACGATCAATCATGACCAAAGTCCTCGTGCTCTACTATTCGAGCTACGGCCACATCGAGAAAATGGCGGAAAGCGTTGCAGCCGGTGCTCGGGAAAGCGGCGCGGACGTCGTCATCAAACGTGTGCCTGAGCTCGTGCCAGAAGAGATCGCCAGAAAATCGCATTTCAAACTCGATCAGCCAGCGCCGATTGCCACCGTTGAGGAACTGCCCGACTACGATGCGATTATCTTCGGCGTGCCGACGCGTTTCGGGAACATGCCCGCGCAGATGAAAAACTTTCTCGATCAGACCGGCGGCCTTTGGGCGAGCGGCAAACTGATCGGCAAAGTTGGTAGCGTATTTTCATCTTCCGCCACCCAGCACGGCGGGCAGGAAAGCACGATCCTCTCGACGCACATTGTTCTGCTGCATCAAGGTATGGTCATCGTCGGCTTGCCCTATTCGTTCCAGGGACAGATGGGCGTGACGGAGATCACCGGCGGCTCGCCGTACGGCGCATCGACGATTGCCGCTGGCGACGGCTCGCGCCAACCGTCGGACAATGAACTTGCCGGTGCACGCTTTCAGGGCCGACACGTCGCGCAAATCGCGGCCCGGCTTAAGAGCTAGGAGCGCGATTGTAGCGCTCAGGAATGCAGTTTGTGCGTTTCTGCGATCATTGAAGCAGGCGCCGGACAGTCCAACTGTAGATTGACAGCGTAATCCCGTGCGAGCGGGAGAAAGGACCAATCATGTCTGGAATTCATCACGTGACCGCCATCGCGGGTGATGCGTCCCGCAATTTGGATTTCTACACGCGCATCCTCGGGCTCCGTCTGGTCAAGAAGACGGTCAACTATGACGATCCCGGCACGTACCATTTCTATTTCGGTGACGAAGCGGGCCAACCGGGAACGATCCTGACGTTCTTTCCTTGGGCCCACGCGCCGAAAGGGCATGGCGGCGTCGGGCTGACGCAGCAGACGATGTTCCGCGTCCCGGAGAGTGCGATCGGCTATTGGGCGCACCGCTTCGTCGAAAGGAGTGTGCCACACGAAGCCATCGAGAAGCGCTTCGGTCAGTCCGTTTTGACCTTTACCGATCCGGATGGGACGAACCTCGCGCTGGTGGGCGTCGCGGGCGCCGAGACGGAAGCTGCCTGGCAGGGAAGCGATGTTCCGGTGGAGCATGCGTTACGCGGCTTTTACGGCGTTCGGCTGTTGCTCGACGATGCTAGCCAGACGGCGGCTATCCTGACCAATGTGCTGGGTTTCACGGAGGCCGGCTCGGAAGGCCCGGTCACACGGTTCGTTGCGAACGGCACCGCAATGGGTGGCGTCGTCGAAATTTGGGAAGCGAAGGGCTTTCTCGCGGGCAACATGGGCCGAGGCTCTGTCCATCACGTCGCGTTCCGCGCGGCGACGG
>JAICLG010000050.1 GCA_025927515.1 Hyphomicrobium sp. | reverse complement strand
CCGAATGTTTTGAAAGCGAGGTATCCGCCGATGAGTAACGAGGCGAAGATCGCGGTCAGCAGGATGAGGACAAAATAGGCGGAGGACTGCGTCAGGTAGCGGAAAAAAATATCGGACTTGCGAAGGGCGGCGAGGACGCGACGCCTGACCGCCGGAGAAGCAGAGGTTTGCATTTCCAGATCCGCTAGGAAGCTCAAAATTTCTGCTCCAGGTCCATGACCGTGCCGGTCGCCGGGCGTCTTGGGCAATCTACTTACGAACTGGTGAGGAGACGCCCCTGCCGGGCCGTCTCCGATGATCGATGCTTCGTCAGTTCGTCGCGAAGATCGGCTTGTTGTCCTGGCCGACAATCTCGACCCAGTTCTTTTTAATCTGCGCTACGACGTTCTCCGGCAGCGGAACGTAGTCAAGCGATTCCGCCATCTTGCCGCCGTTGGCGTAGGCCCAATCAAAGAACTTGAGGGCTTCCTTCGCTGCGGCGACGTTGGATGCCTTTTTGTGCATGAGGATGAAGGTCGGGTTGGTGATCGGCCAGGAGGCCGCGCCCGGCTCGTCCGTCAGGACAACGCCCATGCCCGGAGCCGAAGACCAGTCCGCGCCGGCCGCAGCGGCCTGGAAGGCCGACATGACGGGCTCGACAGCCTTGCCGTCCTTATTGATGAGCTTCGTGTTCGCGAGTTTGTTCTGCTTCGCATAGGCGTATTCGACGTAACCGATCGAACCCCTCGTCTGCATGACGTTGTTGGCGACGCCTTCGTTGCCCTTGGCGCCGATGCCGACCGGGAACTGAACCGAAGTGTTCGAGCCGACCTTCGATTTGAAGTCCGGGCTGACCTTGGAAAGATAGTTTGTCCAGACGAACGTCGTGCCCGAACCGTCCGAGCGCGAGACGACGGCGATGGCGTCGGAGGGAAGCTTCACGTCGGGGTTGAGCTTCTTGATGGCGGGGTCATCCCACGCGGTGATTTCACCAAGATAGATCTTGGCCAGCGTCGGCCCGTCTAGAACGAGATCATTGGCCTTGATGCCGTCGAGGTTCACCACCGGAACGATGCCGCCCATGACGGTGGGAAACTGAACCAGGCCGTCCTTTTCGAGCTTCTCACCGGAAAGCGGCATGTCGGATGCGCCGAACGTTACGGTCTTGGCTATGATCTGCTTGATGCCGCCGCCGGATCCGATGGACTGGTAATTCAATCCGATGTTCGTCTGCTTCTTGTAAGCGTCAGCCCACTTTGCGTAGATCGGATACGGGAACGTGGCGCCGGCGCCCGAAATGTCCGCCAGTGCGGGCGCGGTTGCAGCGGCGCTTACCGCCAGAGCTGCAAAAAGTGCAACAAAAGACTGTTTCACTCGTCAATCTCCTCGTTACGAGGGCCCTGAAGGGCTGCCCCTCTGCTTGCCGGCTTAAGCTCGGCGCGTATTCTCTAATCCACTTAGTTCACGGCCGCGTGAAAGGTTAACCCGCTGTTTCTTCGTACTAATCTCGCAACCCCATTCGCGTTCGCGCCTTAAATCCGGTCGCCGTATTCGCTTGATCGAGCGTGCAGCAAATCAGGGCGGTATGGTGATGCTGTCACGGCACTGTCATCAAACGTGCCGACGTTCTAGGCTTTTGATGCTATAGATTTGTGACAACTCAATTGGCTGAAATTGCTAGTTATTTAAAAGCCGGGAGAATGACTTTAAAGGTCGTGCCGGTGCCGACGACCGATTCGACTGACAACTTGCCGTCATGGCGGTTCAGGACGTGCTTGGTGATGGCGAGTCCCAGGCCCGTGCCCCCGACGCGGCGGCTGTGCTCGGCGCTCACGCGATAGAAACGCTCGGTCAAGCGCGGCAGATGCTCGGGAGCGATGCCCGGACCGTTATCGGCTACGGTGACCGTCACCACATCGCTCGATTTGCCGTCGGCTTTTTTGCCGCCGGTCAGATGGATTTTCACCGAACCGCCGTCGCGACCGTATTTGACCGCGTTTTCGATGAGATTGTGGAAGACTTGGAAGAGTTCGTCGCGATCGCCTTTCGCGGATAGCGAGGAGGATTCCGGCTCAACTGTCATCGTTATCTGTCGTTCCGCTGCCGCGGGGGCGATGGCGCGCACCACTTCGTTGATCAACTCGTCGAGTCTGATCTGGCCGATCGGTTTCAGATTGGCTTTCTCTTCGACGCGGCTGAGCAGAAGCAAGTCGTCGATGAGCCGGGTCATGCGCTCGGCCTGTTCGGCCATGATCGTCAGAAAGCGATGGCGCGCGGCCTCGTCGTGTCGCGCCGGCCCTTGCAGCGTTTCGATGAAGCCGCGAACGGACGCGAGCGGCGTACGCAATTCGTGGCTGGCGTTGGCGATGAAATCGGTGCGCATTTCGAGCAGGCGGTGCTGCTCCGATTCGTCACGGACGGTAATAAGAACGGCCGTTATGGGCTTTTGCTTTCCGCCGAGCGGAGTGATGGTGGCGATGAAGCGTTGTCCGCGGCCGCCGCGCAGTCGCAGTTTCGCGGTCCGTCTCTCGCCCGTGTCGAACACGGCGGCAACAGCCGCGATGAATTCCGGGTCGCGATTGACGTGCTCGAGCGGCAGACCTTGTTTCAGTCTTTCGAAGATCGCACGCGCGGCGGCGTTGAAGGTCAATATCCCTGCGGAACGGCCGAGAATAATGGCGGGATCTGGCATCGCTGCGGCGAGATCCGTCCAGGAAAGCGACTCTTCGGCGGCTGCGCGTCTGCTCAGCGTGGGGAGCACGGTGTTGTCTGCTCCGCTGCGCGGCCAAGCCAACGTTCCGGCGATACCCGCGACAAGACCACATAGGAAAAAGATCGCGGCGCGCACAGGGTCGCCCGCGTAGAGCGCTGCCGGGATCAGCGCAACGATTGCGGCCGCGCATATGGCGGCGAAGCCGATCCGATACGTCGCGCTCCGGTGGCGCGATAGGGAATTCCTGATGAGCGCCATCGCCTCCTCGGCGCCGTCTTAGCTCCGTCGCGCGGTGCGCGGCGCGGCCTTTTTCGCGCGGACTTTGGCACCGCGAGCGCCGGTCGTCGACTCCTCGTCGATCTCCGCCAGCCGCAGGGGTGAGCGCTGAGCGGCAAGCTCGGCCAAGGTATGCTGATCCAAGACGGATATGAACGCGTTCAGCGCATCGTCGAACATTGCGTTGATCGATGCCGGATCGGCTTCAGGCGATTTTCGGCCGTGACCGCCTTCGACCTGCACGCGCGTGACCTCGATCGCCCTCACGACGTCGCCGATTCTGATCGACGGCGCCGGCTTTGCGAGCCTGATCCCCCCATTCGGCCCTCTCACGGCGGCTATGAATCCGGCGTGCGAAAGAATGTGAACGATCTTGAATACGTTTTGTTTGGTGACGCCAAGCCGCTCGGAAACGTCGGCGACCTTCACGAGTTGGTCTTTGGCCAGGGTGCAATCGATCAAAATTCGGATCGCGTGGCCGGTCTGCTTCGTCAAGCGCATATTTTTTTACCCGGGGCCGCGCGGCCGCGGCTCAAAAGTCCGTCAGCCTGCTTGTTTCACATAAGTTGTCGGCGTGGCAAGGCCTGTGCGACTTGACGGCCTGTTTAACCGGCCCGGAACCGGATGGAGTTCACTTGACAGCGCCGGAGGGGCTTAATGTATACCGTCACCGTAAATAATTAGGCGATGGCTTCAGCCCAAGAGCGGCGAAATCGCTGGAACTCACAAACGCGGAGAATTTGCGATGTCAAAGCTGGCGATTGCATTGGCTTGTGTGACGGGCCTGGCGCTCGGAGGAGCGGCGACGGTACGTCCGGCCTTTGCTGATGCGCCCTCTGTCAAGGACATCATGAGGAATTATGGGGATCTCGCCGAGGCGATGTATTCCGACTCGCTCGCCAAGGCGAAAGATCTCGACAGGGCCATCGATGCTTTCCTGGCGAACCCGAACGCCACGACGCAGAAGGCGGCGCAGGATGCCTGGAAGGCTGCGCGCGTTCCCTACATGCAAACGGAGGGCTTCCGCTTCGGCAATAAGATCGTCGACGACTGGGAGGGCAACGTCAATTCGTGGCCGCTCGACGAAGGTCTGATCGATTACGTCAACAAGGCGAGCTACGGCGATTCAAAGCCCGAGAATCCACTCTACACGGCGAACATCATCGCCAACAAGAAAGTCCGCCTGGGACCGAAGATTCTCGACGCGAGCAAAATCGACAAGAAGGTCATATCGCAGCTGAACAGCGCCCTCGACGTCGAGACGAACGTCGGCACGGGCTATCACGCGATCGAGTTCCTGCTGTGGGGACAGAATCTACACGGCACAAATCCAGGGGCGGGCGAGCGTCCCGCCAGCGATTATGATCTGAAGAACTGCACGCATGAGAATTGCGACCGTCGTCGCGACTACCTGAAGGCCGCCAGCTCCCTGCTCGTCGATGATCTTCAGGAGATGGTCGGCGACTGGAAGCCCGATGGCGCGGCGCGCCAGGCTCTCGCCAAGGAAAACGATAGCCAGCAGCTTTCGACGATCCTGACGGGTCTCGGTTCGCTCTCTTATGGCGAGCTTGCGGGTGAGCGCATGAAGCTCGGCGTCCTGCTTCACGATCCGGAAGAAGCTCACGATTGCTTCTCGAACAATACGCAGAACAGCCACTTCTATGACGAAGTCGGCATGCATGAAATCTGGAACGGCAAATATAACGGTGCGACGCCCGTGTCGGGCGCAAGCATTGCGGATCTGGCGCGGGCCAAGGCTCCGGACGCTGCGAAGCGCGTCGACGATGCCATGAAGGTCGTCCATGAGAAGCTCAACGTGATCAAGGTGAAGGCGGACTCCGGCGAGATGGGCTACAACCAGATGCTGGCGGCCGGCAACGACGCCGGTAACAAGCTGATCCTGGATGGCGTCGATGCGCTCGTTGCTCAGGCGCGCGCCATCGAAGCGGTCGTCGCGGCGCTTCATCTCAAGGTGAAGATCGAAGGTTCCGACAGCTTGGATGATCCAAGCAAAGTTGCGAAGGCGAAGTGATCAGCGCGTTGCTTTCACACCGCGGCATTCTTATCGGTCTCGGATGGTAGAAGAGCACGCATGATAACACGTCGAGATCTTTTAGCAGGCGTCGCGGCATTCTCAGGGAGTGCCGCGGCGTCTTTTATGCTTCCGGGCCGCAAAGCTGCCGCGCGCGAAGTCATTGCGACGCCGATCGCGCACGACACGAAAAAGCTTTTCCTCGATCTTGCCGAGCGTCCGACCGCGCTGCCCTGTTTCAACGGGCATACTCTGCCGTTGTGGACGTTTCAGGAAGGATGCCTCTACCCGATCGTTCGGGTGAAGCTCGGCGAGCGGCTCGATACGGTTTTCAAGAACGATCTGCCACGTCCCGGCGAGTATACTTCGATCCACTGGCACGGGCTCAGGATTCCGAACGATCAGGACGGCGTGCCGTTCATGACGCAGCAGCCCGTCAATCCCGGCCAGGAGGGTAGTTACTCCTTCGTGCCGCCGGACACCGGCAGCTTCTTCTTCCACACGCACTGCAATACGTCGGAGCATTTCGGGCGCGGATTGATTGGCGCGATCATCATCGAAGGCGATGAGATCGAACCGCCCGATGCCGAATACGTCCTGATGATGAAGGATTGGCGCGTATCGCCCGACGGCAAGTTCCTGCCGTTCACGACTGACAAGGGCGCGGCCAAGGCGGGAACTCCGGGCACCATTCGTTCGGTCAATGGGGAGAGCACGGCCGTCTTCAAGGTGCCCTCCTCGGCCAACGTGCGCATCCGCTTTTATAACGTCGATGTAACGCGGATCTCTGAAATCGGTTTTGAGAATGCCGAGGCCGCGATCATCGCGATCGACGGCAACGGTCTCGATCCGTTGCCGCTGGTGTCGTGGCGCATGGGGCCTGCGATGCGCGTCGATCTGCTGCTGCGCACGGCGCCAGAAGGCGGCACCATTCAGCTGGTCGACTATTTTGCGAAAGAGCCGGTGGTGCTCGCCGAGTTCATCTCGGAAGGTCCAGCGAAGCGGACAGACAAGTTCGTTGCGACGCCGCTGAAGGTCATGCCTTTCCAGAAAGTCGATGTCGCCAACGCCAAGCACATCCCATTCATTTTTTCCGCGACCGCTACGGGCGCCGCCGTCGCCTCATTTTCAGAAAGCTCCGGCATTCACATCGGGAAGCTGTGTCTGGCGAAGCGGACATTCTGGGCCATCAACAAGCAGGCATGGCCGGGGATGACTCACAAGGATCTCGGGCCACCGCTCGCGGTGTTGAAATCCGGAGAGAGCTATATCTTCGATCTCCAGAACACGACGCCGGATTCACATCCGATCCATATTCACGGCCATACGTTCGAGATCCTGAGTTCGAACAAACCTCACGTCCCGCCGCATCGTGCCGACACCGTGCTCTTGCGTCCGAACGAGCGCATCCAGGCCGGTGTCGTGGGGGGCGCACCCGGAAAATGGATGTTCCATTGCCACATCATCGATCACCAGGAAGCCGGAATGATGGGCTACATCGAAGTCGTATGAATGCGGTCGTCCGGCTTGGGCTTGCGATGGCGGCAATCGCTTCGGCGATCTTTGCACCGGCTACAACTCGGGCAGATCCGCTCGACGCCGCGATGGGGAAGGCCCTGTTCGATCGCAACTGGGTTCCGGCCCCGGCATCGACGGATGCGTCCGATGGATTGGGTCCGCTTTTCTCCTCGCGGTCTTGCACCGGCTGCCACGGGCGCGGCGAGGGTGCGCACGTCGTCGTGCGTGAGGATGGGTCGAAGGATCTGACCGGCGCTGTCGTGCGATTTGGCCGTGCCGACGGCACGACCGATCCGTTCTACGGTCTGCAACTGCAAACCAATGCCGTTCCCGGCCTCATGCCGGAAGGAACCGCGCGGTATCTGCCGAAGCTCGACTACAAGCTGAACGGTCCATCCTTGGGCGAGGGGGTCAAAGCCGGCGTACGGCTGGCGCCGTCGCTTTTTGGGCGCGCCGCCTTCGATAACGTTCCCGATTCGGAAATCCTGAAACGCGTCGACCCTCACGATCGCGACGGCGACGGCGTGAGAGGCCGTGCCAATCGGACGGCGGAAGGGATCGGCCGGTACGGCTGGAAGGCGGCGCATGTGACGCTTGAGGATCAGGTTGCGCACGCCTTCGCAATCGACATCGGGCTCTCAAGCCCTAAGCAACCGCATCCTTATGGCGATTGCACGCCGTTCGAGACGGCCTGTCTCGAAGCGCCGAACGGCGGGAGCGCGCTGTTCAAGGGGCGCGAACTTTCCGGAGATATTCTGCGGGTCGTTGCGGCCTATCTCGGGACATTGCGCGCGCAATCCGAGGCACCCGATCCGGGCGCTGCTGCGCTTTTTTCTGCGACGGGCTGCGCCACATGTCACGTGCCGACACTCGCGACGCGGGACGGCGGCTCTATTCCCGCATTTACCGATCTCCTGCTTCACGATATGGGAGCAGCGCTCGATGATGGCGTCGGCGAACCGGGCGTGAAATCGTCGGAATGGCGAACTGCGCCGCTTATCGAAGGTCGCGTCCGCAAGGTGAAGCGCCGCTTGCTCCACGACGGATCGGCTGCGACGGTTGCCGAGGCAGTGGCAAAGCATGGCGGGGAAGCTGCGCGCAGCCGCACGCTGTTTGAAGCTTTGAAGCCGGAAGATCAAAAGCGGCTGGTCGATTACGTGAACGGACTGTGAAAGTGAAGCAAAGCCTCTCAGCACTCATCGCCATGTTCGTTTCGATCGCGATTGCGTCGGCGTCTGCCGCTGCCGAGCCTCCGACGCATCTCGCCATGGCTCAGGCGGCGATCGAGACGTACGTCATTCCGCACGTCGATGCCTTAAAGGCGGCTGCGGTTCCGTTACCCGCTGCTGTCGAAAACGTTTGCAAGTCGGGATCGCCGGAAGCTCAGACGGCGCTGGAGAAAGCGTTCGCCAATGTCGTCTTGGCTTACGCTGGGGTCGATTTTCTCCGGTTCGGGCCGATGCTGGAAAAGGGCCGGCGCGAGCAAATTTCGTTCTGGCCCGATCCGCGCGGTTTCGTTGCCCGGCAATTGCGGCTCATTCTGCTGAACAAGGACGAAAAGATCGCGGAGCCTGGCATGCTCGCCAAGCAAAGCGCCGCCGTGCAAGGCTTGCCGGCGCTTGAAGTTCTCATCCACGACAAGGATGTCCCCCTCGGGCCGACGGAACCGGCGCGTTTCCGCTGTCTGTTTGCGCATGCCATTGCCGCAAACATCGTACGTCTAACGAGCGAAGTCGCGGACGGTTGGGAAAAGCCGGGCGGGTGGAAAGACAAGATGCTGCATCCGGGACCCGACAACGACACGTACAAGTCGGGAAGCGAGTCGGCGGTTGAGATCGTGAAGGCGTTGCTGGTCGGGCTTTCGCTGACCGGCGATCTGCAATTGAAACCGCAAGTCGATCACAAGATCAGGCTGACGCCGCCCTATGCAAAATCCGGTTTGCAGAAAGCCTTCTATGCGGCGAGCGTCGCGGGGCTGCATCAGCTTTATAATTCGCTGCGGCTCGAGGACTATCTGAAGCCGGACCTGGCTTGGATGAAGGGCTGGGCGCAGGGTACGTGGCGAACGCTCGAATCTACAGACGGCGTAGGGGGCAGATCTCCCCAGGCCAAGCGGCCCGACACGCCAAGCACGCGCGAAGTTTTCGACCGGATGAACGGCCTCAGAAACATCGTGGCCAATCGGCTATCGGTGGCAGCCGGACTGACTGTGGGATTCAATGAACTCGATGGCGATTGATCGCAGATCTTTGCTTCTCGGTACGCTGGCGTTCGTCGGTACGGGCTCCATCGGAAAGGCTTTTGCGGCGGCTGCGCATCAGACCGTCGCCTATGTCGCGACGGCGCGGCGGAGCAGCGGAGATTTCTGCATCCTTCTGCTGAAAGCCGATGGCTCTATCGTTCGGGAGATTGCGCTTTCGGCACGGGGACACGACGTCGCCTATCATCGTCCCTCGGGGCGCGTCGTCGTATTCGCGCGGCGGCCCGGGACGTTTGCGGTCGCGTTCGAACTCGGCAGGAATACGCCGCCGCACATCTTCACGGGAGGCGCAGGGCGCCATTACTACGGGCATGGCGGTTTCTCGCAGGACGGGCGGCTTCTTTATGCTTCCGAGAATGACATCGCGGGCGAGCGCGGCGTCATCGGCATCTATGATGTCGGACGCGGATACAAGAAGATTGGCGAGCATTCGAGCTACGGAATCGGGCCGCATGAAATCATGTTGCTTGCGGACGGCAAGACGATCGCGGTCGGAAACGGCGGCATCGACACGGTGCCGGACGCGTGGCGCGCCAAGCTCAATCTCGACACGATGAAGCCATCGCTGGTTTTCGTCGATGCGGAGAGCGGCAAGCTCGTCGCGAAGCATGCCATGACCGGTGAATTCAAATCGCTGTCCGTCCGCCACGTCACGCAGGATAAAGCTGGCCTGATCTGGTTTGGCGGCCAGTGGGAGGGCAGTCCCAGTGAAACGCCGCAGCTCGTCGGCAGTGCCGGGCCGGATCGCGAGCTACGATTGGTCGATGCGCCGGGAGGCGGCAAGGACTTACGCGGATATATCGGTGCGATGGCCGTCAGCAACGACGGGCGCTTCATCGCGGCCAGCGCGCCGAAAGCCGGGCACGTGCTCTATGTCGATTCCGAGAGCGGAAAGGTCGTCGGCAAGAGCAACCTCAAGGACGTTTGCGGCATATCTTCGGAAGGCAGGCAGGATTTCGCGGCATCGTCAGGTTTTGGTGTGATCCGCTACGAGACGGCGACGGCCAGCACGATATCGGAGCACCAGCTTCAGGATATCGCCTTCGACAATCATTTGCGGCGCGTCGCTTAGGAGGGTTCGCTGCGAGTCGATGGCTGCCCACGCATGCGGAGCATGCCTCCGGCATGACGGCGGCCATCCAGGGATACACATCACGACACCGTCCATTCTGCTCTGGATGGCCGGGTCAAGCCCGGCCATGAGGTGAGAGAGTCGAGAGAAAAAGGTCGCGGCCGGCCCGAGAATGGCGGCGGGCATGGCAATTTCGGCCGATTGCTACTCTGTCGCGATTGCGCTTCGGATGCGCCAAGGCTAGAAGCGCGAAATGGCGAAACCCTCTCTCAAAGTGAGCGCGAAGGCGAGCGCGAAAGTGCGCCGTTTGGCGCATGGCGCCGATCCGGCGACGCCGACACCGAAGGTCGGTTTCGTGTCGCTCGGCTGCCCGAAAGCGCTGGTCGACAGTGAGCGGATCATTACCAAGCTCCGCTCCGAGGGCTACACGATTGCCCGCGACTACTCCGGCGCGGACGTCGTCGTCGTTAACACCTGCGGCTTCCTCGATTCAGCGAAGAAAGAAAGTCTCGACGCCATTGGCGAAGCCATGAATGCCAACGGCCGGGTCATCGTTACGGGCTGTTTCGGCGTCGAGGAAAACCGAATCCGCGAGGCGCATCCGGGCGTGCTGGCCGTCACTGGGCCGCATCAATACGAGCAGGTCGTCGAAGCCGTTCACGACGCGGTGCCGCCGCTGCATGATCCTTACGTCGATCTGGTGCCGGCCGAGGGTCTCAGGCTGACGCCGCGCCACTACGCATATTTGAAGATCTCGGAGGGCTGCAACAACCGCTGCTCTTTTTGCATCATCCCATCGCTACGTGGCGACCTCGCCAGCCGTCCGTCAAACCATGTGATGAGCGAAGCCGAGCGGCTGGTGAAGGCCGGCGTCAAAGAGCTGCTGGTCATCAGCCAGGATACGAGCGCGTACGGTCTCGACCTCAAGTATGCGGAAAGTCCGTGGAAGGGCGCGCCGCTGAAGGCGCGGTTTTTGGATCTATCGCGGGCGCTCGGCGAACTCGGCGTCTGGGTTCGTATGCACTACGTCTATCCCTATCCGCACGTCGACGACGTGATTCCTCTGATGGCCGAGGGCAAGATTCTGCCATACCTCGACATTCCATTTCAGCATGCGTCGCCCGCCGTGTTGAAGGCCATGCGCCGCCCGGCTGCGCAGGAAAAGACGGCCGAGCGCATCCGCCGCTGGCGCGAAGTCTGTCCGGATCTGGCGATCCGCTCGACGTTCATCGTCGGCTTTCCCGGTGAGACGGAAGAGGATTTCGCGTTTCTGCTCGATTGGCTCAAGGAGGCCGGCATCAACCGTGCCGGATGCTTCAAATACGAAGCCGTCGAAGGGGCGAAGGCCAACGCTCTCGAAGGCGCCGTTCCGGACGAAGTGAAAGAAGAGCGCTGGCACCGGTTCATGGCGGCGCAAAAGGACGTCAGCAGCGCCCAACTCGAGAGCAAGGTCGGGTCGGTCATCGACGTGCTGGTCGATGAGGTCGACGAGGAGGGCGCGATTGCGCGCTCCAAGTGGGACGCGCCTGAGATCGACGGCAATGTGTTCCTCAACGGCGACGTGCAGGCGAAGCCCGGAGACATGCTGCGCGTGAAGGTTGCTGCGGCCGGCGACTATGATCTTTGGGCCGCGCGCGTTGCACCGGACGCCTAGGCGTAAGTCTCTATAACCACAGCAGAAAAATCGCGTTCTTCCGCTTCGGCTTTTTGGCCGCAGGCACGAAAATGCTTGCCGGTTGAGACTTCCGCAAAATCATATATATTAGATGAATGTTTAATCGCTTCGCAGAAGGGCATTTTCCATGCGTTGGATCACGATTTTCTCGACCGCGTGCCTGGGCCTTTTCGTCGTTAGCTGCGGCGTCATGTGGGAGCTTGGGGTGTTCTCGGGCGTCAGCCTGCGGGCCACGGTCGGTGCGTTGCTCGGCATTCTTTTCGCGACGGCGATCGGTACGGCTTTGATGGCGCTCGCGGTCTACAGCGACCAGAGCGGATATGACGAGGCCATCTCGCGGATTGAAGTTGATAAAGGCTCAGAGGGCAGCCGCAAGGCGTAGCGCCTCGTTGCTCTATAAGTTCTGTTTCGTCAAACGCGCTATCTTATAGCAGCACGGCGCCCGACTCCTCGGGTTTCGCCTTGTGCTCCGGCTCGACGTGAATGACGACTTCGGAGCCCTCGATGCTGTTTTCGATGGAATGCTCAAGGCGATCGCAAATTGCATGAGCATCATCCACTGTCATTGCGCCGGGGACGACGAGGTGAAATTCGATGAAGAGCGCCCGTCCGGCTTGCCGCGTCCGGATGTCGTGGGCTTCGAGCGCGCCGCCGCCGTTGGCCTCGATGACGGCACGGATTTTCTTCTCGATCGCTGGACTCGCCGCCTGATCGAGAAGATGCGACATCGATTGAGTGGCGATCTTATAGCCCATCCATAAGATGTTGAGCGCCACGGCCCCGGCGATGAGCGGGTCGAGGACGTGCCAGCCGGTAAAAAGCGCAAGTACGAGCCCGGCGACGACGCCCGCCGACGTGATGACGTCGGTGACAAGATGCTGGCCATCGGCGACGAGCGCGGGCGAGCGCCAAATTCTGCCGCGATTGATCAGGAGCCAGGCCCAGGCAGCGTTGATCACCGACGCGACGACGTTGAGGGCGATACCAAAACCCGAATGCTCGAGTTTTACGCCCTGTTGAAGCGCCGCATGGGCTTTGAGCAGGATGAGGACCGCCGCAACGGCGATCATCGCGCCTTCCAACATCGCGGCGAGAAACTCCGCTTTGTGATGGCCGAACGGGTGGTCGGAATCGGCGGGCATGGCGCTGATGCGAATGGCGACGAACGCGGCGATCGCGGTCATCACGTTGACGATGCTTTCGATGGCGTCGGAGAAGAGCGCAACTGATCCCGACATGACGTACGCCGCGTATTTGATGGCGACGACCGCCAGAGCCACGGCGATGTTTGCTGCTGCAACCCGAAAAAGTCGCACGTCGTCGAATCTTAATTCTGTCGCCATACTGATTGTAATTCCACGGAAGCCGAGGGCCTACGTGCCATATTCGACGGATCAAAGCCACTCCGACCGCAGCACACCGGATGTGCGGCGCAATGGCAATCTTATCCACACGCCATGCACTGCTGCGCCTCGTCCCAAACGCGCGAATCTGATGCTGCAATATTCGTCTGGCGGCCACCGATCTGCTTGAGCAGGCCTGATGGGGTTTGGGGATGTCATGGCCAATTTTACGACGCATGTCGCGGTCGGAACCATCGTATCCGGCGCCCTTGCAACGCTGACACTCGCCGCCGACGTCGTCGCGCCGGAAAATCTCGTCGCCGTGACGATGGTCGGTGTTCTCGGGTCGATATTGCCGGACATCGACCTCAAGGATTCTCGGCCAAGCCGCGCGATGTTCGCGGGGCTCGCGATCTTTTTCTCGTTCGCGGTTCTCTTCAATGAGGCGACGAAGTTTTCGATTGCCGAGCTTTGGATCCTATGGCTCGGAACCTTGCTGTTCGTTCGCTATGGCCTGCATACGCTTTTTCATCGCGTTTCGGTGCACCGTGGCATCTGGCATTCGATTCTCGCCGCGGTGTTCTCGTCGGTGATGACGGCAATCGTCTTTCACAACTTTCTCGGCAAGGCGTCGGGCGTTGCGTGGCTTGCTGCGGCGTTCATGTTCGCCGGTTATCTGACGCACCTGGTTCTCGACGAGATCTATTCCGTCGACGTCATGGACACGCGATTGAAGGCATCATTCGGTACGGCGCTGAAGTTCTTCGATCGCCGCCATTTCTACGCGTCCATCGCAATGGCGGGGGCTACCTTCGCCGCTATTGTCGTATCTCCGTCGACTCACAGTTTCGTCAACGGACTCGCGTCGCGAAGCCTTTGGAGCGGGCTCGAGCAGCGGCTTTTGCCCCCCGACAAATGGTTCGGGGTTGTGGACATGCGCGATATCGCATGGTGGCGAGACGATGTGTCGACCGGCGTGACGACGGGCTCCATTGGGGAGAACGCACTGCAGGCGAAAACCGGCGACGTTTCGGCTCCGGTGGCGGTGGTACCGCCAGACGCTCCCGCAACTTCGACGTCTACTGCGCCGAACGGGAGCGCAAGCCCCTGACGAAGTTCGACGTCAGCTCTTTCGCGTAGGTTTGCGCGGTGGCTGGCGTCAAATGTGCGCCTTTTTCGCTGGCTGCGATCGACGCGATGCCGTGCACGCCGGCAAATAAAGCGCGCGCCGTCGTGTCGAGATCCTTAGGCGATGCGGCGGGCATAACAGGCGCCAGCGCCTTGCCCGCCACTTCGGCGAGGCTGTTCAGATGCTCGTGGAAAGGCGCGGGAACCGTGCTTGAGCT
>JAICLG010000289.1 GCA_025927515.1 Hyphomicrobium sp. | reverse complement strand
CCGGGTTCATACGTGGCTTCCCGGAGTTCGCCAGCCACGGCTCTGCGGCTGGATTCGTCCAGCCCACCGAATAGCGGTGTCCGCGCCAGAAGGTCGGCAGGATCAGCCTTGAGAGCCATTGTCGCCATCGTATCGCGAGGTTGCGGCGCTATTCATGCCCCGTTTTGATAGCCCCCGCAACGCGCACGGCCCTTGCTAAAGCCGGAAGCCTTGCCCATTGTCCGCGCATCGTTTTTTCGCGATCGAAACGCTTCCCATTTCCAGGCCGCCCATGATGTCGTCGCTGAAGACCAGTCTGCTCCCCGCATTCGCCCGCACGGGCTCGCCCGGCCGCGAAACAGTGCGGCGGTCGAGGGCACGCGAACGAGCAACGTCGAATGCTGAAGTCGAGCGGCCGCGCCTCGTCCTTGCGAGCGCCAGCCCGCGCCGGGTCACGCTGCTCTCGCAGGTCGGCGTGACGCCCGACGCGCTCCGTCCCGCGTCGATCGACGAAACCGCCAAGCGGGGAGAAATGCCCCGCGCGCTTGTTACCCGATTGGCCAGGGCCAAAGCCGAAGTCGCGCGCGACCAGATCGCCAACGATAGCGAGCTCGCTGATTCCTATATCCTCGCCGCCGACACCGTCGTCGCGATGGGCCGCAAGATCCTGATGAAACCGGCGCACGTCGAGGAAGCGATGGCGTCTCTACAACTATTGTCGGGACGAACGCATAAAGTTCAGACGTGCGTTTGTCTGATCACGCCCGATGATCGCGTGCGAACGAAGATCGTCGATACCCGGGTGCGTTTCCGCTACATCAGCCGGTCGGAACTTGAATCCTATATCGCGTCCCGCGAATGGCGGGGCAAAGCCGGCGGCTATGCCATTCAAGGATTGGCCGGCTGTTTTGTGCAGCGGCTCATCGGTTCGTACACCAACGTCGTTGGCTTGCCCCTGACCGAGGTCGTGAACCTTCTGAATTCCGAGAAGTTCCCGATCCAGTACAATTGGCTGCGATACGCCGAAGTGGACCGTGCGTAAGGTTTCGCGCGCTATGACATCGCCTTCGGATCCCGCCGGGAAGCCGGTGCGCTGCCCGATCTGCGGGAAGCCCGCAACGGAAGTCTATCGCCCGTTTTGCTCGAAACGCTGCGCCGATATCGATCTCGCCAAGTGGTTCAGTGGCAGTTATGCCGTGGCGGGGCGGGAGGAAGACGAGGGGGACGGCCAGGATCCGTTCGCTGGTCCCAGCGACGGGAATGACACCTCCGACGACGACAAAAAATAAAGCACGCCGAACCGCATTTGCCGCGCTTGCGTCCCGGCAATCACCCCCCTATAAGGGCCGGACTTCGCATGTGCCCCTAGCCGCGGAGGGCAAGCCCAGGTAGCTCAGTTGGTAGAGCATGCGACTGAAAATCGCAGTGTCGCTGGTTCAATTCCGGCCCTGGGCACCACGCCCTTTCCCGCTGATTTCATTCTGAAAAATCGTTTTAGAGCGGTTGCCCCGCCAGGGCGCCAAAACGTTAGAACCATCAGTGTCAGAAGGTGCAACGATGCGGCGGCGTCTCGTCGATTGCCGGAGCGTCCGGAGTCTGCGCTTTCCAATCGCCGAGCAAAAGAACCTGCACGGAAAGACCGATGCTTCGGCGTGGTCTTTCAATCCGACGCGCAAAGTGAGCTGGTGCGCCCTGGATTTTTCAATCGCTTCTTGCGACCTTTCGAGCTGAGCAAAAATCTTCGCCCCACGCATACTGCACACACACTTTGGCCGAACTCGCTGACTCATCCGCCTCGTGGCAGCGTTTCATTTATGAGATCGAATCTTTGTCGGCTTGGGTCCGTCCGTTTGCGTACCAACTTGGATTGGAACGTAGCCGCGGGCCTTCCGTTGCCCGAATATGCAGCGGGTCCAGTTGGGTTGCTAATCCTTCCCCGAATGGTGGCCCATTGCAACTGCTGCATTACTCCTGATGACGAGGCTCGCGATCGCCTGCGCCGCGAGCCTCTCTCCAATTAGATTGTGAACCTGCGCCCATTGCGCGTCCGGCACAACTCTGCGCGCCGGCGTGTCGAGGCCCGAAAGCACGACCGAGTACGTCCCGCGCTCGTGCGAGATCGGCCCGACGTCTTCGGCGCCGCGGGTTGAACGCGCGAGCTTAAAGAATTCCGAGGAGTTAGTGCGCGGTTCGGGATGGCTCTGGCAGTTTGACCAGCGTCGTCAAACCCGGTGCCGCTTCCGAAGCGACGTCTGTGGTCCGCTTGTGCGGTCGGACGGCCGGCGTTGGCAATTTAATCAATACAGGTTCAGGTTCGTCAAAGCTTTGGCTGTCGTCAGCTGATGCGGTCGTCATCGTTCGACGATCTAACGCCGGTCCTGGATCGGGCCGCTTTTGGGGCGCCTGCTTCGCAACGGCGTTCCAAGCGGGATGCGCGGGCGGAGCCTTATGATGTTCTTCTCGTGCCGCATGGCGCTCTTCTGAAGGAGCGTTGTGGTGCTCTTCTAAAGTCGCGGTTCCGGTCTCGCCGTCGTCCCGCTTCCAGAATATTTTTTTTCCGTCGCGTGCGATGGACAGGCAGTGCTGCTCGCCGCTGAACCAACGGAACCATTTGTAGCAGATGCGATCTTCTGTGAGCCAGTAGCGGCCCCTATCCTTTTGAGAGCCCAGGTACGATGCGAGTTCTCCGGCATCGCCGGACATGATGCCATTTCCGCCAAAGCTGATCGGCACCACTGTTCCCAGCGGCGTATCTAGTTTGAGAACAGAACCGGGTAAGGTCGTCTTGATCGCTTGGCCTGTCAGGCGCATGGGTTCCGCTGCCAGCGGGTAAACCCCAAGCAAGTAACAAGAAACGATAGCAAAACACCAAGAGCAGTTACGCACGATAAAGTCCCTGAAACCCCGCACCTACTTCTCTAAAAAGTGTGGCACCATCAAGATCGGGGCGCGCGAACAGAGCCAAAGCATGTATTGCCCACCCGTCCCTTCGGCCGAAGCTCCATCGACGGCCCGAAGTTCCAGAATGAACCGCCGCCCGCTTTAAGAGCGCTGCCAATGAGGGACGTTTGAACATCTTCTATCAGCTTTTCGCACGACAAAAGTTTACACACTGCAAAGAAATACGGTCGGCAGACAGGGAAGCTTAAGCTTTCGCGCGCTTGAGCAGCGCATCCGTGCTTTCATCGGCGCCGTCGCAAATTGCCGCCAATGCTTCCTCGAATACGCTTCCGGGCTCTGCCGCTCTCGCAAAGAGCGTCATCGATGAGCGGAATTTGGCGTCGTCCGGAAAGCCGAAGATTTCGTGCAACGAGCTGTCCCGCACCGCCAGAACGAGACGGGTAGCCTCATCGAGGCGCGGGCCGAGGATGGGATGCGCGAGATACCCCTTTGCTTCATCGAGCGAACGGATGCCGTAGTAGGCCGCACGCGGGCTCGAGCCGAGACCCTGAAGCTGCGGAAATACGAACCACATCCAGTGGCTTTGCTTACGACCCGCGCTGAGCTCCGCACGCACGCGCTCATAGATCGGAGCCTGGGCTTTCACGAACCGATCGAGGTCGAATGGATCGCTGGGCATATCGGACATGGGTTTTAGCCAGCAGACAGAAAGCGCTGAGCGTCGCGTAATATTTTGCGATGGTCGAAAGCAAGCGCGAGAGTCTCGTAATTCGAAAACCAGGCCGCCTCCGCCGCATCGTCGCCTGCAGTCACAGCCGGAGCATCCGTCCGCGACGCGAACGCGATCGAGCACGTATGTCCGCGCGGATCGCGCAGCGGATCTGAATAAACGCCGATCAATGAAAGGGCGCCAAGTCGAATGCCCGTTTCTT
>JAICLG010000159.1 GCA_025927515.1 Hyphomicrobium sp. | reverse complement strand
GCGGTGATGCTCGCCTTTATCATCTCGACGCTGATCGGGGTGGCCCTATGGCTGACAATCGAACCGTTGCTTGAGCTTCTGGGAGCCAGCGGCCGCACGCTCGAACTGGCGGCGGTCTACCTCGAAATTCTCGTGCCGACGCTGCCGATGCTTGCGCTCGCGATTACATCTTCGGCAATCCTGCGTTCGGCCGGAGACGCCCGGCGCGCCATGCTCGTGACCCTGCTCGGCGCTATCGTGAACACGATTCTCGATCTCATCCTCATCGTCCATTTCGGATTCGGCATCGAAGGCGCGGCGGTATCGTCATTCCTTGCGCGCATCACGATGATGGCGATTGGCTTCTACGGCGTCGTCAAGGTCCACGATCTTCTGGCTCGTCCGAAAATCGCGACACTGGCACAGGATGCGCCGGCGTTTCTTCGCATCGCGACGCCCGCCGTCTTGACGAACATCGCGCCTGCCATAGGCAACGGCTACGTCACGCACGCGATGGCCGCCTATGGCGACGCAGCCGTCGCGGCCTGGGCTATCCTCGCGCGTCTCACGCCCGTCGCCTTCGGCACCATCTTCGCGCTGTCCGGCGCCGTCGGACCGATCATCGGCCAGAACTACGGCGCGGGGTCTCAGCAGCGGATGCGCGACGTGCTTACGTTGTCGCTTCTGACGATGGCGGTATTTACAGCGACAGCATGGCTCCTCCTTGCCGTGCTCGCACACGGCATCGCAAGCCTGTTTCACGCCACCGGCGAGGTGCGAACCCTGATCGTGTTCTTCTGCCGCTGGCTATCGCCGCTTTTCGTTTTCATGGGCGCGCTGTTCGTCGCCAATGCGAGCTTCAACACGCTCGGCCGCGCCCATTATTCGACGCTGCTGAATTGGGGACGGGCAACGCTGGGAACCGTCCCGTTCGTCCTCCTCGGCGGCAAGTATTTCCACGCGGAAGGCGTTCTTGCGGGCAACATGGTCGGTGGCGTCGCCTTTGGCATCATCGCTGCTTTTTCCGCATACCGGCTGATTGCGTCGCTCGGCGACAAGTTTAAGCCGCAAGCCAACGTGATAGAATCCCGGGTGGCGTAGGCCGGTTTTCGTTCGGCCCGGCCAGCGGAGTTGAGGGACGCGGGTCATGTCAGCAATGCCGCGAATTCTCGTGACGGGGGCCTCGGGCTTCATCGGCCAGCACCTGGTACGCAAGCTGTCCCGGAGCGGCTATCGCGTGAGAGCGGCCGCGCGCCAGCCCATTATGTTCGACGATCCGAATGTCGAAGGCATCGCACTCGGCGACATGTCGCGATCGTTCGCAGCCGAGTACGTCGTGCGGGGCGTCGATGCCGTCATTCACGCAGCCGGCATGGCGCATGCGCGGCCCGGAATTCCCGACGCCGCCTATACGGCGATCAATGTGGATGCAACGCGTCAGCTTGCACGAGCCGCACGGGCGGCGCGGGTCAAGCGTTTCGTCTTGATGTCGTCGGTCAGAGCCCAGGTCGGGCCCCGCTTCGAGGGCGTGGTCACCGAGGACACACCCGCCGCGCCGACCGACGCCTACGGCCGTTCGAAAATCGAAGCCGAGGCCGTGACGGCGGAATTGCTGGCGGGCTCCGCGACGCGTTGGACCGTCCTGCGCCCGGTCCTCGTCTACGGACCCGGCGTCAAAGGCAACATGGCGGCACTGATGCGTCTCGCAGCGCGGCCCTATCCGCTGCCGCTGGCAGCACTGAAGAGCCGACGTTCGCTGCTGAGCATCACCAACTTGCTGGCTGCGATAGACCACGTGCTGCAAGCACAAGCCGCCGAAGACACGTCCTTCATCGTTGCCGATGGCGAGCCGATTACCGTCGCCGACGCCGTCCGCGCGCTCCGCAGGGGCAGTGATCGACCCCCGCTTTTGTTTCCCGTTCCGCAGCGGGCAATCGCCGCTGCGCTGCGCTTTGCCGGTAAGCCCCAGTTTGCCGAGCGCCTCACCGGCGAATTGATCGCCGACGCGGCACGGTTAAGAAAAACCGGCTGGGTGCCGGTCGAAAAAACCGAGGCGGCGCTGGCAGCTATGGTGCGCGACGGTGACCGTCCGGCGGTCCGCAACAGCGCACGCCATTGACCGGCGCAACGTCCTTCCATATGTCAGCGTGATGGCCATTCTACCGATCATAACGCTTCCCGATCCCGTACTGCGCAAGATCTCAGATCCAGTCGAGCGCGTCGACGATGCCGTCGTCAAGCTCATGGATGATATGCTTGAGACCACGTATGCAGCGCCGGGGATCGGGCTTGCCGCCATTCAGGTTGGTATCCCGAAGCGCATCCTCGTCATCGATGCTGCCGGAGATGATGAGCCGCCCAACCCGATCGCGATGGCCAATCCGGAGCTTGTCTCGCTGGGATCGACGACGCGTCTGCACGAGGAAGGCTGCCTGTCCATTCCTGACGTCCATGTCGAGATCGAACGTCCCGCGAGCGTGACGGTGCGTTACATCGATCGCCACGGCAAGGAGCAGGAGCTCGAAGCCGAAGGCTTGCTCGCGACCGCCGTCCAGCACGAGCTCGATCATCTCGACGGTCAACTCATCATCGATTTCCTGTCGCGGCTGAAGCGCGACATGATCATCCGGAAATTCAAGAAGCAGGTTCGCGAAGCACGAAGCTGAGTTTCAGGCTTTGCTTCAGCGCCAAACGGAAGAAGCCCGGATGCCGCTCGATATCGTCTTCATGGGAACACCCGATTTTTCCGTGCCGGTTCTCGATGCGATTCTCGCCGCCGGACATCGTGTCGTTGCCGTCTATAGTCAGCCGCCGCGCCCGGCCGGTCGTCGCGGTCTTGCCGAGGTCAGGTCGCCGGTGCATCGCCGCGCCGAGGCGCTTCGTCTGCCGGTCAGAACACCAAAGAATTTCAAATCCGAAACGGATCAGGCTGAGTTCACCGCGTTGAAGGCGGACGCTGCCGTTGTCGTCGCCTACGGCCTGCTGCTGCCCGCCGCTGTGCTCGACGCTCCCCGTCTCGGCTGCTTCAACGTGCACGCATCGAAGCTGCCGCGCTGGCGCGGCGCGGCCCCGATCCAGCGGGCCATCATGGCGGGCGACACGGTGACGGCGGTCAACATCATGCGGATGGATGCGGGCCTCGATACGGGACCTGTCTGCCTCGGCCGCGACGTACCGATCGACCCCGCGATGACGGCCGGAGAGCTGCACGACAAGCTTTCCCAGCTCGGGGCGGAGCTGATGGTCGAAGCCTTGGCCCAGCTCGAAGCCGGCACGCTCGAGGCGATCCCGCAGCCGCCCGACGGCGTCACCTACGCCGCCAAGATCGACAAGCGCGAAACTCGCATTGATTTCAACGCGCCCGCTCGAAAGGTCGCCGATCACATCCGCGGCCTCTCGCCGTTTCCCGGCGCGTGGTTCGAAGCAACCCTCGGCGGCAAACCTGAGCGAATCAAGGTTCTCCGAGCCGCGACGGATGCCTCGGGCGGCGAACCCGGCATTCTCCTCGACGACGGATTGACGATCGCATGCGGCGAGGGCGCGATCCGCATCGAAGAATTGCAGCGCGCCGGAAAACAGCCGATGGCGGCTTCCGAATTCCTGCGCGGCACGCGTCTCGCGGCAGGCACCCGGGTCGCCTGACACCGTATTAAGCATTCGCCCGGATCGCTCTGCGGCCGCCGCTCGGGAAAGCTAATCTCGTAGCTGGTTGTCCAGCTCTGGGGTCTACGATGCGACGCTCGTTCTTGACCGGCTTTATCGCAATAACGCCCGCGATGTTCGCGCTGATGAGTATTGCAAGCGCCGAGAGCTTCACGACGCGCATCGAATCGCATCCCTACTACGGCGCTGTGACCACCATCGAACATGGCGTCAGAGTCATCCGGCCGCTGCCGCCCGACCGGCAGGTGATCATCAACCCGAATCGAACGCCGCTGTCGCTCGACTTCAGCGATACGAACATCTACGGCTATGGCGCCAGCTCCGACTACGGCGGCGCGCGCGGGTACCGCGAAAACCTTGGTGCCTACAACGAAGACGGACCGATTTACACGTATCCTTCCTATGGCCGCTATTTCGGAAGGCAGGGGCGGTTTGGAAATCATTTCAGGCATGGGCATCGTGGGACGATCTTCCGCGGCCATCCCGGCAAAGGAGCTGTTGGCGGCAAGGGAGCCGTCGGCGGCATCGGCATACATTGAGTGCGGGGGTCGCAACGGGTAGGGATGGCGGCTCATCCCCCGCTGCATGAGTCTAGGAATGCCCCGCTACCGCATCACCATCGAATATGACGGCACGCCCTTCATCGGCTGGCAGCGCCAGGCCGTGGGCATGTCGATTCAAGGCTCGCTTGAAACCGCAATCCGCAATTTTTCCGGCGAAACGGTCGGCGTGCGCGGCGCGGGGCGAACCGACGCCGGTGTGCACGCCTTGGGGCAAGTCGCCCATTTCGATTTGATGAAAACCTGGGAGCCCGGTCGCATCCGCGACGCGATGAACTTCCACCTGCGGCCGAACCCCATCGGCGTTCTCTCATCAACGCAAGTCGACGATACATTTGATGCGCGTTTCAGCGCCGTCAAACGGCATTACGAATACCGCATCCTGACGCGCCGTTCGCCGCCGATCCTGCAGCGCAATCGCGTCTGGTGGACGATGCGCGACCTCGACGCCGCCGCCATGCACGACGCGGCGCAGATGCTCATCGGCAAGCACGACTTCACGACGTTCCGCGCCGCTCAATGCCAGGCGCAATCGCCGGTCAAGACACTCGACGTATTCGATATCTCGCGAGAGGGCGAGGAAATCGTCTGCCGGGTGTCGGCGCGATCGTTCCTGCACCATCAAGTCCGCTCGATGGTAGGGAGCCTCAAGCTCGTCGGCGAAGGCAAGTGGACACGCGCCGATCTCGCCGCCGCGCTCGAAGCCGCAAATCGCGAAGCTTGCGGCACGGTCGCGCCCGCCGCAGGCCTCTATCTCGTAGGGGTCGATTACGAGTAGCGGCCGCGGCCTAGAACGATTTCTGATCCTCGGTAACGAGCGCCAGGAATTCCTGCCGCGTGATCGGGTTGTCGCGGAAGACGCCGAGCATGCGGCTGGTCACCATATCGGTTCCAGGTTTATGCGCGCCGCGTGTCGTCATGCAGTGATGCTCGGCCTTGAGCACGACTGCGACGCCCTGAGGCTCCAAAACTTCTTGGATCGTATTGGCGATTTGCGCGGTCATCTTCTCTTGGATTTGTAGACGCTTTGCGAACGCGTCGACGGCGCGCGCCAGTTTCGATATGCCGACGACCCGCCCATCCGGGATATAGGCCACCCATGCGCGGCCAATGATCGGCGCCATGTGATGCTCGCAATGGCTCTCGAAGCGAATGCCGCGAAGCACGATCATCTCGTCGTAGCCTTCGATTTCCTTGAAGGTCTTTTGCAGGATCGCCTTGGGATCTTCGTTGTAGCCGCGGAAGTACTCGTCATACGCGCGCACGACGCGGGCCGGCGTCTCAAGAAGGCCATCGCGCGTAGGATCGTCGCCGGTCCAGCGGATGATCGTCTTGATGGCGGCTTCGACCTCGGCGCGTGTCGGCTTCTGTTCTGAGCTCATTTGACCACTGATTTCGGGAACTGGATGTGATGGTTTGAACGCGCCGATTTTGACCCACTTTTCGCCCTGGCGAAAGATCCAGACCGACGCATCTCAAAACATGACTGCCGCGAGCCAGGAAGGCCGCCCGAATTCATTTAATATCGAATTTACGCTAGCTGAGGGCTTCCTGGCTCGCGTCGGGCGCTTCGGTGGGCGTTTTCGGGGCAAGCCAGCGGACGATGACGTAGAAGACCGGCGTGAAGATCAGGCCGAACAGCGTCACGCCGAGCATGCCGGAGAAGACAGCCGTGCCGAGCGATTGGCGCATCTCCGCACCCGCGCCCGTTGCGAACACCAAAGGCACCACGCCGAGAATAAAGGCCAGCGACGTCATCAGGATGGGCCTGAGCCGCGTGCGCGCGGCCTCGACCGCAGCGTCGGATCGCGACAGGCCCTGATCTTCGCCCTGCTTCGCGAACTCGACGATCAAAATCGCATTTTTCGCCGCGAGGCCCACGAGCACGATCAAGCCGATTTCGACAAGGATATTGCGATCGAGCCCCCGAATGTTGACTCCGACCATCGCCGCATAGATGCACATCGGAACGATAAGGATCACCGACAGGGGCAACGTCCAGCTCTCATAGAGCGCCGCCAGCAACAGGAACACGAAGACGACAGAAAGCCCAAAGGCGTAAATGGCGGTATCGCCCGCGAGCTTTTCCTGCAGCGCGATTTCCGTCCATTCGAAATCGAAGCCAGCAGGAAGAACTTTCTCCGCGATCTTCTCCATCGCTTTGATAGCTTCGCCTGTTGAATAGCCGCGTTTCAACTGCACCTGCACCTCGGCAGCCGGATAGAGATTGTAGCGCGGCACGCGATAGGCGCCTGTAGAGTTCTTGAACGTCGCGACAGAGCCGATCGGAACCATCTCGCCGGTGTTGCTTCGCGTTTTGAGATTGGCGACGTCACGAAGCGACAAACGGAACGGATTATCCGCCTGCGCGGTCACGCGATACGTGCGCCCGAGAATATTGAAGTCATTGACGAACGCCGAACCCATATAGACGGACAGCGCTTCGAACACGCGGCTGATCGGAACGCCGAGCTGCTCGGCTTTCGTGCGGTCGATGTCGGCATAGACTTCGGGCGTCCGCACGTTGAAGAGCGTGAACGCCTGCGCGAATCCCGGTTGCCGTCCCGTCGTTCCCGCCATCGCCCAAGCGGCGTCCTCAAGCGCCGGAAGCCCGCGCCCGCCTTTGTCCTGGACGTAGCCCTTGAGGCCGCCGCCGGTTCCGATGCCCGGAACGGATGGCGGCTCGATGACGAGCACGAAAGCGTCTTTCAGTTGGCCCATCTGCTGGCGGAGGTCGGCGAGAATCTTATCTTTCGTAAGGCCGGTGTGAACCCGCTGCTCGAACGGCGCCAGATTGACGAAAATGACGCCCGTATTGGGAGCGTTCGTGAACGTCGCCCCGTCGAACCCGACGAATGCCACGGCGTGGATGATGCCGGGACGCGACAACAGGATATCGGAGGCTTTGCGGACGACGGCGTCCGTTCGTGTCAGTGTCGAGCCCGGCGGAAGCTGAATGGCAATG
>JAICLG010000054.1 GCA_025927515.1 Hyphomicrobium sp. | reverse complement strand
GAAGCCGGTTACGTCGGCGAGGATGTCGAGAACATCATCCTGAAGCTGCTGCAGTCGGCCGACTATAACGTCGAGCGGGCGCAGCGCGGCATCGTCTACATCGACGAGGTCGACAAGATCAGCCGCAAGTCCGACAATCCGTCGATAACGCGCGATGTATCGGGCGAGGGCGTGCAGCAGGCACTTCTGAAAATCATGGAAGGTACCGTCGCGTCGGTGCCTCCGCAGGGCGGTCGCAAGCACCCGCAGCAGGAGTTCCTGCAGGTCGATACGACGAATATCCTCTTCATCTGTGGTGGCGCCTTCGCAGGCCTCGAGAAGATCATCTCGCGGCGTGGCAAGGGCTCGTCGATCGGCTTCTCGGCCAAGGTCACGGGGCCTGACGAGCGGCGCACGGGCGAAATCCTGCGCAACGTCGAGCCGGAAGATCTGCTGAAGTTCGGGTTGATCCCAGAGTTCATCGGGCGCTTGCCGGTTATCGCGACGCTCGAAGACCTCGACGAGGCTGCGCTCGTGCAGATCCTGACGGAGCCGAAGAACGCTATCGTCAAACAGTATCAGCGCCTCTTCGAAATGGAGGACGTGAAGCTGACGATCACGCTCGATGCATTGAAAGCGATTTCGCGCAAGGCCATCGAGCGTAAGACCGGCGCTCGCGGTCTTAGGTCGATCATGGAAGGTATCCTGCTCGACACGATGTACGATCTGCCGACGCTCAAGGGCGTTGAAGAAGTCGTTATCGGCCCGGAGGTTGTCGAAGGTTCGGCGCGTCCGCTCCGGATCTATTCAGATCGGGTCGAGGAAAAGGGCTCGACGGCGTAAAAGCGGTCGCGACGTTTAAGCTTGCCGGGGCGTCTGGTCCCGGCACTTGTTTGCGGGACGCTGGTCCCTATTTGTTCGAAGGGAGTGGCACCAAGCGCCAACCGGTGCGTTTCCTTCAATAAAATATCAGTGTGTTCGGCTTGGGTCTCACCCCGCGCCCGCGCTTCACGAGAATGCCGACCGTCGCCACAAAAGGGGCGGGAAGCGTGGCTCCAAAGTGGAACGGGCGTGGATTGCGCAGGTAGGCTCCGAAAGGGGTCCTGCGCACGGCAAAGGTAGTGAAATGAGCGAAGATAAAAAGACAAAGGAAAAGGTGAGCGGCAAAGAGCTGTTTCCGGTTCTGCCGCTCCGCGACATCGTCGTTTTTCCTTACATGGTCGTGCCGCTTTTTGTCGGCCGCGAAAAGTCGATCGCGGCGCTCGAAGAAGTCATGCGCGCGGACAAGCAGATCCTGCTCGCCGCGCAGAAGAACGCCGGCGATGATGATCCGTCACCTGACGCGATCTATGAGATCGGAACGCTTGCTTCGGTGCTTCAGCTTCTGAAGCTTCCGGACGGGACCGTGAAGGTTCTGGTCGAAGGCAACGCGCGTGCGAAGATCATCCGCTACACCTCGAATGCCAGCTATTTCGAAGCTGAAGTCGAGCGTGTGGTCGAAGTGCCGGGCGCCAAGGATGAGCTTGAGGCTCTCGCGCGCTCGGTCGTCACGCAGTTCGAAAGCTACGTGAAGCTCAACAAGAAGGTCTCGCCCGAGGTTCTGAACAACGTCGGCCAGATCGAGGATTACGCGAAGCTCGCTGATACGATCGCGTCGCATTTGGCGGTCAAGATTTCCGACAAGCAGGACGTGCTCGAAACCGGCAGCATTTCGGAGCGGCTGGAGCGTGTCTACACGCTGATGGAAAGCGAGATCTCGGTCCTGCAGGTCGAGCGCAAGATCCGTTCGCGCGTCAAGCGCCAGATGGAGAAGACGCAGCGCGAGTATTATCTGAATGAGCAAATGAAGGCCATTCAGAAGGAACTCGGCGATTCCGACGAACGCGACGACATCTCCGAATTCGAGGAGAAGATCGAGAACACCAAGCTGTCGAAGGAAGCCAAGGACAAGGCGCTCGCGGAGCTGAAGAAGCTCAAGCAGATGTCGCCGATGTCGGCTGAAGCGACCGTCGTGCGCAACTATCTCGACTGGCTGCTCTCGATCCCGTGGGGGATCAAGGGCAAGGTCAAGAAGGACATTGCCGAGGCGCAGACGATCCTCGACCAGGAGCACTACGGGCTTGAGAAGGTCAAGGAGCGCATCCTTGAGTATCTTGCCGTGCAGGCTCGCACGAACAAGCTCAAGGGTCCCATCCTCTGCCTCGTCGGACCTCCGGGCGTCGGTAAGACGTCGCTCGGCAAGTCGATCGCGAACGCCACAGGGCGCGAATTCGTGCGGATGTCGCTTGGCGGCGTCAGGGACGAAGCGGAAATCCGCGGCCATCGCCGGACCTATATCGGCTCCATGCCGGGCAAGGTCATCCAGTCCATGAAGAAGGCGAAGCGGACCAACCCGCTCTTCCTTTTGGACGAGATCGACAAGATGGGTCAGGATTTCCGTGGCGATCCGGCTGCGGCATTGCTGGAGGTCTTGGATCCGGAGCAGAACGCGACGTTCAACGATCACTATCTGGAGGTCGATTACGATCTTTCGAACGTGATGTTCGTGACGACGGCGAATACGCTCAACATTCCGCCGGCCTTGATGGACCGCATGGAGATCATTCGCCTTGCGGGCTACACGGAGGACGAAAAGCTTGAGATTGCCAAGCGCCATTTGATCCCCGAGCAGATTTCCGCCCACGGCCTCGAGCCGAGCGAGTGGACCGTCGAAGACGGGGCGTTGAAGGAAGTCATTCGGCGCTACACGCGCGAGGCCGGCGTGCGCTCGCTTGAACGCGAGATCGCGAAGCTCGCGCGCAAAGCGGTGAAGGAAATCCTGACGTCGTCGAAGTCATCGATCGTCGTCACAGCCGAGAATGTGCACGACTTCCTCGGTGTGCCGAAGTATCGCTACGGCGAAGCAGAGCTCGAAGATCAGGTCGGTATCGTCACGGGCCTGGCCTGGACCGAAGTCGGCGGCGAATTGCTGACGGTTGAAGGCGTCATGATGCCGGGCAAGGGCAGAATGACGGTCACAGGCAACCTGCGCGATGTGATGAAGGAATCGATTCAGGCTGCGAACGCTTACGTGCGCTCACACTCGATCGACTTCGGCATCCACCCGTCGCTGTTCGAGAAACGCGACATCCACGTGCACGTGCCGGAAGGCGCGACACCGAAGGATGGTCCCTCTGCCGGTATCGCCATGACGACGGCGATCATCTCGGTGCTTACCGGTATCCCCGTCCGCAAGGACGTGGCGATGACGGGCGAGATCACGCTTCGCGGCCGTGTGCTTCCGATTGGCGGCCTCAAGGAAAAGCTCCTTGCGGCGCTTCGCGGTGGGATCAAGACGGTCATCATCCCGGAAGAAAACGCCAAGGATCTCGCAGAGATCCCGAACGAAGTGCAGACCAAGATGGACATCATCCCGGTTTCCAAGCTGGAGGAGGTGCTGAAGATCGCTCTCGTCCGGATGCCGGAATCGATCACGCTGGATGAAGTCGCGGAAGCGGAAGCTCTCGAAGCCAAGGACTCCGACAAGGCTGGTTCGCGGGTCACCGCGCACTGACAATTCAGTGGACGACAGAGTGAATTTGGTTCTGGCCCCTGCGCGTCAAAAGTGCAGGGGCTTTTTTATGAATTTATTGAGCATTTCTATGCGCTTTTGTCCGGAAATACGGGCTTTTTGTGCTTGACGGACGCCGGCGATTGGGCGCTTTTACGCCTCTATGAGCGGCCGATAACTCCCCCAATGACGGCCGCCTCGGGCTTCTGTCCCGAGCTTAAAAACCAATCTCCGACGCTAGAGGACTGATGAAATGAGCAAGAAAGATTTGATCGACGCCGTGGCCAGGGATTGCGAGCTCACCAAGGAAAAGGCGAGCGGCGTCGTCGATGCAGTTCTGGCGCATATTCGCGCCGCCATGAAGGAAGGCCACGAGGTCCGCATTCCGGATTTCGGTACATTCAAGGTCGCTGCCCGCAAGGCGCGCGAAGGCCGCAACCCCGCGACCGGTATGACGATCCAGATTCCTGCTTCGCGCGTACCGAAATTCACGCCGGCGAAGGGCCTCAAGGACGCACTGAACTAAAGTTTCTGCCTGAATTTTGCGAGGCGCGCCGTGCGACGGCGCGCTTTGCTGTTTGAGACGCGAAGTCTCGACGCCAACGCGACGCAGGCGATCTCGTTGCCGGGCGTTGTGAAAATCACGGCGCCGCGTTACATCGGCGGCGTGGGAGGTTAGCTCAGCGGTAGAGCGCTTCGTTTACACCGAAGATGTCGGGGGTTCGATCCCCTCACCTCCCACCATTTTGTTCGTCCTTGCCGTTCCGCTGCACGGACCCGGCCGCAGGGGCGGCCTTTGAAGCACAATCTCTTCCACATCAGTGCCTGCAGTTCTCAGCCAACGAGGAAAGCCAAGCCATGTCCGTTTCGATGTACGCCATCGCCATTCCGACGTTTCAAAAGCAGCTCTCGGCGCTCGACGCCATGCTCGACAAGGCTGCGGATTATGCCGCTACGAAGAAAATCGATATGGCGGTGCTGCTCGGGGCGCGGCTTTATCCCGACATGTTCAATCTGACGCGTCAGGTTCAACTAGCGACCGATTTTGCCAAAGCTGCTCCGGCGCGGCTTGCCGGCCTCGACGTGCCGAGCTTTCCCGATACCGAGACGACTTTACCTGAGCTGAAGGAGCGGCTTGCGAAAACGCAGGCAATGCTTGCGGCCTACAAACCCGAACAACTCGAAGGGTCGGAAGCAAAGCAGGTCACGCTGAAGCTCGGCGGCAATGAAGTGACGTTCAGCGGCCAGGACTACCTGCTGCACGTGGCCCTGCCAAACTTCTATTTCCATTGCGCGACGGCTTACGGAATCCTGCGGCATAACGGCCTCGAGATCGGCAAGCGCGACTTCGTCCGCAGATAGCGGCTGCGGGGGCAAAAGTTCGTCGTCGCAAGCGCGAACACCGGCTTGACGCCCGCTCGGGCATCACGTATTCCGACGCTGTGACGGCGGGCGCTTCGGCGCCCGTCACTTTCTGGATTGCGGGAGTAGCTCAGTTGGTTAGAGCGCCGCCCTGTCACGGCGGAGGCCGCGGGTTCAAGTCCCGTCTCTCGCGCCATTGTATTCAATCACTTAGCAGACAATTTTTTCGCGGCCGCCGAACCGAAGCAGGTTGCGTCGAGCGCTTCTCCAATGATTTGTGGGTTGCCAGCGGAATGACGATCACTTCCGTGCGTCGTCCGAGGGCTTGCGGCCCGATAAGCCCGCAATCTTGCTGACGATCATTTTGGCGGCGACGACTCCGAAGCTCATCAACGCAAGAATGCGCCACCGCGAGCCGATGGCCTCGGCTCGCTTCTCCATTTCCTCGACGCCCTTCTGAGGCATTGTCCGCGCCTTTCGCGATCAAAGCTTCTGGGTACCCTTGTCGACTGCCTTCCGGGCCTTATCCAGCTTTCCGGAAACGGCGGACTCCGCCTTTCCCTTCAATGCCTGTGCTGCGCCCTTTGCCTGCAACTTGTTCGACCCGACGGCGTAGCCGACTTTTTCCTTGGCCTTGCCGATAGCCGTATCGATCTTGCCCTTGAGACGACCCATACCGACCTCCATCAACAGTGACATCCCCCAACGCTTCGCCGGGAGCGGCTGTTCCGTATGCGGACGGGCATTTCTTGCGGAAGGGTCCACCTATGAGCAGATAAAAAGAAAGGGGCGACGACGCCGCCCCTTCCTCGTTCCATTTTGCCGTGGCGCATGCTTCAGCCGAAGAAATAGGTCGAAGCAATCGCAAAGCCAAAGAGCGCTACAACAATCGCTATGTTGAACAAGCTGTTGAGCGTCCCGGCATCGTTGGGCAGTGGTTTTGAGTAATATGCCATGGGATTTCTCCTAAGCTGACTTGCTCTTTATATGGGTTCGCGTGGGGGGTTTTTCCAGGGTGGATCAAGGGGCTGGCGGACCTCGAAGGTGAGCGATTTGGCTCTGTTTTTGCCGATTCCGACGCCTCATATGGCGCTTTGCCGCGATTTCCGAATTGGAGAGCAAGGAGCGGAGTGACGGCGGGTGCGCGTCGCCTTACGTTGCTGATCATGTCCACTCAGCAGTCAGCGATCCGCGCCTTGGAAAACGATAAGGACTTTCGATCTCTCGATGACGTCTGGTGGGATGCCGTCAAGGCTCGCGACCGGAGCTTCGATGAGACGTTTTTTTATTCCGTGAAAACGACAGGCGTTTATTGCCGGCCCTCGTGTGCGTCGCGTCTCGCCAAACGGGAGAACGTCAGCTTTTTTGCTTCCCGGCAGGATGCGGAAAAAGCGGGTTTCCGGCCATGCAAAAGGTGCAAGCCGGATCAACTGCCGCTGCACCAAGATTACGCGCAGAAAGTCGCCGAAGCTTGCCGGCTCATCGAGACCCATGAGGCTCTTCCGTCGCTTGAACAGCTTGCCGCTCAAGCCGGCATGAGCCCCTACCATTTTCATAGAATTTTCAAATCGATCGTAGGTGTGACGCCCAAAGCCTATGCCGACGCACATCGCCAGCGTCGGGTTCGCGAGCATCTCGAGGGGAGCAGCACAGTGACCAACGCAATTTTCGACGCCGGTTTCAATTCCAGTAGCCGTTTTTACGCGAACTCGGCCAGCGTACTCGGCATGACGCCGTCCGATTTCAGGGCCGGGGGCGCCAACGCCGAAATGCGATTTGCCGTGGGACAGTGCTCGCTCGGTTCGATCCTTGTCGCTGCCACGGACAAGGGCATTACGACTATTTCCCTGGGCGACGACCCCGAGACGCTGGTGCGTGACCTGCAAGATCGCTTCCCGAAAGCGACGCTGATTGGCGCCGACCCGGGCTTCGAGGATACCGTGGCGAAGGTCGTCGGCCTCGTCGAAGCTCCGGAGACGGGTTTGGATTTGCCGCTCGATATCCGGGGGACGGCATTTCAGCATCGGGTCTGGGAGGCCCTTCGAGCCATTCCTCCCGGAACGACCGCAACTTATACAGAGATCGCCGAGCGCATCGGTATGCCAAAGGCGGTTCGCGCCGTCGCCGCCGCCTGCGCCGCGAACAAGATTGCCGTGGTCATTCCCTGCCATCGCATCATCCGCACCGACGGTTCGCTGTCGGGGTATCGCTGGGGGGTGGAGCGCAAACGGGCTCTCATCGCGCGCGAGACGAAGCCGTGAACGCTGAAAGCTGGTCGCTCCCGGCGCATCTGGCGGGGTAGGAATTTCTTAATCGTAGCAGTGCTCTATGAGGTTGATATCGGCATACGCACTATCCGTGTGCCCGCGACTATGTTGATCTGTTATTTTACCCTCCGTCGAGTCGAGCCGAATCACCGTGCGCGCGCTTTACGGGGAGATGGAATACTTACCTTGCCCAGCGATACGCGCTCGATTGGCCATTTAAAGAGACTCTATGATCAAGCCTCGCAGCACGCGAAATTTGGCGCCTGGGAATGCAACCTCGAAACGGACGAGTTGACCTGGACAGACGGCGTCTACGACCTGTTCGGTCTTCCGCGCGGATTGCCCCTGCATAGATCGATGGTCGTCGATTGCTATCACGACGACTCTCGCAGGCTGATGGAGTGCATGCGGTCTGAGGCCCTCGCGGGCGGAGAACCTTTCTCTATCGACGCTTCGATCCGGACGCATCGCGGCGAAGACCGATGGATGAGGCTTTCGGGAGAGGTGGTGTTCGCCGACGGCCGACCGGTGCGTCTCTTCGGCAGCAAACAGGATATCACACAAGAAAAAGAGCTTTGGGATCGGTTGCGGCAGCTTGCCGAGTGCGATCCTCTTACCGGGTTGGCAAACCGGGGCGTGTTTGAGGCGCGCTGCCATGAACTCGCCAAGCGAGACCTTGGTGATGTGTCGGTTTCGGCTCTCGCGCTCGTCGATCTTGACCGGTTCAAAGACATCAATGACCGGCTCGGCCACGCGGCAGGCGACGAATGTCTGCGGCAGATCGGGTCCAGGCTTTACCGTCTCTTCGGAGAGCGGAATCTCGTCGCGCGCATCGGAGGTGACGAGTTCGCGCTGCTGCTGCAGGGACCGCGCTCGGCCAAGCAGATCAAGCACACGCTTGCACAGGCGTTGCGCATTCTCTGCCGTCCCGTTTTTTGGCGGGACTTGCGTATCGACGCGGGCGTCTCTATCGGCGCTGCGCTATTGAAGCAGCCGGTTTGCCGCGATCCGTCGTTGCTGTTCGCGGAAGCGGATTCGGCGCTCTATGCTGCGAAAGCCGCCGGCCGCAGACGGATCCGGGTTTTCGGCGATGATATCGAGGACCGGTTATGCGCCGATATCTCGACTCTGACTGTACGCTTTCCCATTAATTTACCCTCCGGCATTTGACCGGTTGGCGCCCAACCTTTTTTCAGCCGAATTGAACGGCGAGCAGAAACGCTATCAGGGTTTTCTGGGGCGAATGAAGCGAGGCTGGGCCCGAAATCTAAATTCTAATTTGTGAAAGTCGTTGACTGCCGCCGCGCGTGGCGAGAGGCTTCGTAACGGCTGGGCTAGGGCACTACGATTTCTGCCGGAAAGCCAAGCGATGCGTGGCATAGGACGTTATTTCCCAACCGATGGCCAAGCATGCTTGCTCGCTCGGCGTAGCGATGAGTGTGCGTCATGCTTCCCAAGGAACTCGTGATGACCGCCCTGGTGGCGGTGTTGAGCCCGGTGATCGGCATTGGGTTATTCATTCTGCTGACCGACTAAGGGCAATCGATAAAAGGCGTCGGAGAGCGTCAACTTCGCATTTGCCAGAAGCTGAAGCTTTCAGTTCCGAAAATCCAGTCGCGTCCAATCTCGGTGGCGTGACCGCCTTCGCAATGGCGATTGCCACGACATTACGCCCCTAGATGTTTGTCTCCACATTTTTCCGCCAATTTCAAAAAAGGAGATTTGATTATGGAACGTTCCGCAATGCACATGCCGCAGGTTTTTGCGTCCGGTCCGATGCTCCACGCTTTGGCCGAGAATTGGTGGCTCATTATGCTCAAGGGCCTTTGCGCGATCGTTTTCGGCCTCCTGACGTTGGCCTGGCCGGGCGTTACGGTGATCACGCTCGTGCTCCTCTACGGCGCCTTCGCGCTGGTCGATGGCGTTCTCGCGCTTGCCGCCGCGATCAAAGGCGGCGTCCCAGCTCCGCGCTGGTGGCTGGCAATCATGGGTGTGATCGGCATCGCGGCGGGGCTATTGACGTTCGGCTGGCCGGGCATCACGGCACTGGTGCTGTTGTTCCTCATTGCCGTCTGGGCGATCACAACGGGAATCATGCAGATCGTCGGTGCTATCAGGCTGCGTAAGGAGATCGACGACGAATGGCTGCTGATCGCGGGTGGCGTGCTCTCGGTGCTGTTCGGCATCGTGCTCGTCCTTCAGCCCCGGGTTGGGTTGGTGGCGCTCGTTTCGATCATCGGCGCCTACGCCATCCTCTATGGATTGCTGGAGGTTTGGTTCGCTTGGCGTTTGCATCGGCATCGCGGTGTAACCGTTTGACGCACGGAATATTTTAGGAAGGGGCAGCGCACCCCTTCCTTCCGCAGCTCAGCGCCTAGACTGCGGCGGCCAGTCGCGTCCAGAGCCGGTGGTGATTGCACACGCCACAGCGATCATAAGTGCAATGACGACGCGCCAGGCTTTGCGGAGTTGCGTCACCAAACGACCTGAGCTAACACGACGGCGTGCACGCGTCGTCATGCGCCCATTCGCGGGCCCGCATGCTCAGCGGACGAGATGCGATGATCGACCTAACCACCCAGTACCTGCCTGTCGCAATATTTATCGGTGTCGCGCTGTTCATCGGCGGGGCTCTGATGGTTGCGCCGTTTCTGGTGGCATACCGCAATCCCGATCCTGAGAAGGTTTCGGCCTACGAATGCGGCTTCAATGCCTTCGATGACGCGCGCATGAAATTCGACGTGCGATTTTATCTCGTGTCGATCCTGTTCATTATCTTCGATCTCGAGATTGCGTTCCTGTTTCCGTGGGCGGTCGCCTTCAAAAGCATCGGGGTGTTCGGGTTCTGGTCGATGATCGTGTTTCTCGGCGTCTTGACCGTCGGATTCATCTACGAGTGGAAGAAGGGCGCGCTCGAATGGGAATAATCCGTACGACCGACGAGTGCGGCCGTCCGATCTTTGATCGGTCGTTCGATACGGTGCGCGAGGGTGCTCCGGCCGGATCGTCCTCCGGTGTTGCACGCCCCGACGATCCATTCTTTTCGGACGTCTCGAACGAACTCGCCGACAAGGGCTTTCTCGTCACGACAATGGACGACCTGGTTACGTGGGCGAGGACGGGCTCGCTCATGTGGATGACGTTCGGGCTCGCCTGCTGCGCCGTCGAGATGATGCAGGCATCGATGCCCCGCTACGACCTCGAACGGTTCGGCTTCGCCCCGCGGGCTTCGCCAAGGCAGTCGGACGTCATGATCGTCGCCGGAACGCTGACGAACAAGATGGCACCGGCATTGCGCAAAGTGTACGACCAGATGCCGGAGCCGCGGTACGTCATCTCGATGGGAAGCTGCGCCAACGGCGGCGGCTACTACCACTATTCCTATGCCGTCGTGCGCGGGTGCGATCGTATCGTTCCAGTAGACATCTACGTGCCGGGCTGTCCGCCGACGGCGGAAGCATTGGTATACGGCGTGCTGTTGCTGCAACGTAAAATCCGCCGCACAGGCACTATCGAACGGTAGACAGAGACCGCTCGCCGGCCTGAAGGAACGACACCATGGTTGATTTGACTGCACTCCAGGACACGGTGAAAGCGCTTTCGGGTGATGCCTTCGAGGCGGCCTTCATTTCCTTCGGCGAGCTATCGGTCGTCGTCTCGCGCGATCGCATCGCAGATGTTCTGACGAAGCTTCGCGACGATGCGGCGTGCCAGTTCGAGGTCCTGATCGACATTTGCGGCGTTGACTATCCGGAGCGCGCGGACCGCTTCGACGTCGTCTATCACCTGCTGTCGCCGCGGCTCAATCAGCGCATTCGCGTCAAGATCGCGACCGGTGAGACGGCGCCTGTTCCAAGCGTGAATGACGTGTTTCCCGCAGCCAACTGGTACGAGCGCGAGGCATACGATCTTTACGGCATTCGTTTCACCGGCCACCCGGATCTCAGGCGGATCCTCACCGATTACGGATTCCAGGGGCATCCGCTTCGGAAGGACTTTCCTCTCACCGGCTACGTCGAGGTGCGCTACGACGACGAGAAGAAGCGCGTCGTCTACGAGCCCGTCAAACTTACCCAGGAGTTCCGGGATTTCGATTTCGAGAGCCCGTGGGAAGGGCCGAACTATCTCCTGCCGGGCGACGAGAAAGCGCATCGTTCGTAGGTATCGCCGCGCCGGTCCCGCCAGCGCAGTTCCAATAATTTGTCTCGCGTTCCGAGACTTAGCCGTAACGTCGAGCACTTAAATGGACTTTGAAACGAATGCAGCGCTTTCGGTCGGTCTGCTGATCGCTGCGTTTGTTCTTGATTGGCCGCGCGCTCTCGTTGGCGTGGTATTCGGCCTGGTGAGCCGGTTTCTGCCATACGCGACCATCGTCGTCCCGGTTGGCGTCGTGATCATCGCGGCGGTCGGCGAGTTCATCTATCCGCTGATCGGCCGCACGACAGGGGCGACTTTTCCATCGTTCGTGCTTGGGCTCTTTTCGGTCGCGGCCACGGCATCCAATCTCTATATTACGATCCGCAACTTGAAAGACAGATTGTGAGGGCTGCCGCGGTGAAACCTTCGCTTCGCACCGGAGCGCGTACTCAGTTTTCGTTTCGCGTCCCGGCAACCAAAACTGTGCCGCATCTCTATCCCGAGGCGCGCGAATTCCAGCTGATGCCGACGGTCTTCGCGACCGGGTTCATGGTGGGGCTCATGGAGTGGACCTGCCTTCACATCCTCGATCCGCACCTCGACGAGGGAGAGGGGTCGCTCGGCGTCAATATCAATGTGTCGCATATCGCAGCCACCGTTCCTGGGCAGACAGTGGTCGTCGATGCAGAGTGTACCAAGATTGTTGATCGCCGGATTTTTTTCCATGTCAAAGCCCACGACGGCATTGACCTGATCGGAGAGGGCGAGCATCAGCGCATGATCGTGGATTGGGCGAGGTTCGAGCAGCGCGTCAACAAGAAGGCGAAGCTCGCCCGCGTCGCTCCCATTACCCGCGGGACAGTTTGAAAATGGCCGAAACGGAAATTCGCAATTTCAACATCAACTTCGGGCCGCAGCATCCTGCGGCTCATGGTGTGTTGCGCCTCGTGCTCGAACTCGATGGCGAGGTGGTCGAGCGTGTCGATCCGCACATAGGGCTTCTGCATCGGGGCACGGAAAAGCTCATCGAGCACAAGACGTATATGCAGGCGATCGGATATTTCGACCGGCTTGATTACGTCGCCCCGATGAATCAGGAACATGCGTTCTGTCTCGCGGCGGAAAGGCTGTTGGGGATCACTGTTCCGCGCCGCGCTCAGTTGATCCGCGTGCTTTATTCCGAGATCGGGCGCCAGCTTTCGCATCTTCTGAACGTCACGACGCAGGCCATGGACGTCGGCGCGCTGACGCCGCCGCTCTGGGGCTTCGAAGAGCGCGAAAAGCTCATGGTGTTTTACGAGCGCGCGTCCGGTTCGCGGATGCACGCGAAATATTTCCGCATGGGCGGTGTGCATCAGGACCTGCCGGAGCAGTTGATCGACGATATCTACGCTTGGTGCGATCCATTTCTGAAGGTCGTCGACGACATCGACGAACTTTTGACCGAGAACCGCATTTTCAAGCAACGCAACGTCGATATAGGCGTCGTTTCGCTCGAAGAGGCGTTCGCCTGGGGTTTCTCTGGCGTCATGGTGCGCGGCTCAGGGGCGGCGTGGGATTTGCGCAAGGCGCAGCCTTATGAATGCTACGCGGATCTCGATTTCGATATTCCCATTGGCAAGCACGGCGACTGCTACGACCGCTATCTGATCCGCATGCAGGAAATGCGCGAATCGACGAAGCTCATGAAACAATGTTGCGAGCGGTTGAAATCGGCCGACGGCCAGGGGCCGCATATCGCAGACAACAAGAAGGTCGTGCCGCCGAAGCGCGGTGAGATGAAGCGTTCGATGGAAGCGCTGATCCACCACTTCAAACTTTACACCGAGGGCTTTCACGTGCCGCCCGGCGAGGTTTATGCGGCGGTCGAAGCACCGAAGGGTGAGTTCGGCGTCTACCTGGTCGCCGACGGCTCGAACAAGCCCTATCGCTGCAAGATCCGGGCACCAGGATTCCCCCATCTCGCCGCAATGGATTTCATCAACCGCGGCCATATGCTTGCGGACGTTTCGGCAATCCTCGGTTCCCTCGACATCGTTTTCGGGGAAATCGACCGCTAGGTGGAGTAGGGCAGGCTCCCGACCGGCGCAGGATTTATCCGCCGGGCTGGCTAGCAGCTGTCACGTACGGTTGGCAGCGAACGCGGTCTATCTTGTTCTCGCCTGCGGATGTTGCGCATGATCTATGAAGCTGCGCTCAGGCTAAAGTTTGAGCCGTTCGCCGTTGGCGGCTCGGAGCCTTCAAGGCGAAGCACCGATTTTGAAATCGGATATACCCGCGACCGTTTTCAACCGCGGGCATCCAATTCGACTCCATGATCGGGGATCGGCAGTGCTCATTGCTTCGGGCGCGTTTAGTCGCACCTTATTGCAGCTTATCACTGCTATTTCGTGCTTATGCCGCGACCGCTAAAACCTTGCCTAGTCGTCATCTTGCGCGTACTGGACCGTGTTGACGCTGGAGGGGTAATGTCGACCTGAGAGTCGGCATGGGCGTAGCGGACCAAGTTCATT
>JAICLG010000269.1 GCA_025927515.1 Hyphomicrobium sp. | reverse complement strand
CTTGGTCGCGAGCTGATCGAGTGACGCGGCATAGACAAGCCGCCCGATCCCGCACCACAGGATCGCGCCCATGCACATGCAGCACGGTTCTCCCGACGTGTAGAGCGTAGCGCCTTTGAGAGCCTCCGGCCCATGCGCGGCGAGGAATGCGCGGATCGCCACCATCTCGCCATGCGCAGTCGGATCGCGATCGACATGCGTGCGATTATAACCGCGCGCGAGAACCTCACCGTCCTTGACGATGACGGCGCCGAACGGAAATTCGGCTTTTGCCGCTTCATCGATGGCCATCTGCATGAAGCGCTTGTCATCAGGCAAAACGGGACCAAGCTTGGCACGAGCTTCGCCGCCTGCCGCGACGGCGATAGCGACGAACGCGGTTCCACCCTTGAGCAAATTGCGCCGATGCATCGCGATGCTCTCCATGCCCCGGTCAAACGACGTACAAAAATGCGCGCGCCGCAGCGGATCGTCGAGAGTTAAATCTCATACCGCACGCCTTCGGCGTGCAAAGGTTCAACGGTTGTATCGATGAGAGACACCAACCTCGCCGACCGGTGTCTGGCTGACCACGGTCTCACACCAGCCGGCTCTGCTCCACGGCCGCAGCGATGAAGCTCGCGAACAGCGGATGCGGCTCGAACGGCCGCGACTTGAGTTCGGGATGATATTGGACGCCGATGAACCACGGGTGGTCCGGATATTCGATGGTCTCAGGCAGCAGTCCGTCCGGCGACAATCCAGCGAACCTCAATCCTGCACGTTCGAGCGCCTCGCGGTAGCGCATATTGACCTCGTAGCGGTGGCGGTGCCGTTCCGAGATACTCGTCGCGTTATAAATTTTCGCGATGTGGCTCCCCGGTTGTAGCTCCGCGGCGTAGGCGCCGAGGCGCATCGTTCCGCCGAGTTCTCCGCCCTGAAGGCGCTGTTCGAGTTCGTTGCCGCGCATCCATTCGGTCATCATGGCGACGACGGGTTCTCCCGTTTCCCCGAACTCCGTCGAGCTTGCGTCGCGAATTTTTGCAAGGTTGCGCGCCGCTTCAAGACACGCCATCTGCATACCGAAGCAGATGCCGAAATAGGGAACGCCGCGCTCGCGTGCGAACTTCGCCGCCAGCATCTTGCCTTCCGAGCCGCGCTCTCCGAAACCGCCCGGCACAAGGATGCCGTCGACGCCCTCAAGATAAGGCGCCGGGTCTTCGCGCTCGAAAATCTCGCTTTCAAACCATTCAAGATTGACTTTCACGCGGTTCGCAATGCCCCCGTGAACGAGCGCCTCGTTGAGCGACTTGTAGGCGTCCTTGAGGCCGGTGTACTTGCCGACGATCGCGATCGTGACTTCGCCTTCAGGCTGCGCGATGCTCCGCGAGATTGTTTCCCAGCGTACGAGCTCGGGCTTCGGCGCCCCTGTTATGTCGAACGCGGCAAGCACCTCGCGGTCGAGCCCTTCCCGGTGATAGGCAAGCGGTACGTCGTAGATCGAGGCAACGTCGAGCGCCTGAATGACGGCTTCGGGCCTGACGTTGCAGAACAGCGCGATTTTCTTGCGTTCGCTGACGGGGATGTCCCGGTCCGAACGGCAAAGTAGAATATCGGGCTGGATGCCGATCGAGCGCAGCTCTTTCACGGAATGCTGCGTCGGCTTGGTCTTGAGTTCGCCTGCCGACGGAATGTAGGGCATCAGCGTCAGGTGAATAAAGACGGACGCGCCGCGCGGCAGTTCGTTGCCAAGCTGGCGGATGGCCTCGAAGAACGGCAGGCCCTCGATATCGCCGACCGTGCCGCCGATCTCGACCAGCACGAAATCGACGTCCTCGTTGCCCGACAGGACGAAGCTTTTGATCGCGTCGGTAACGTGCGGAATGACCTGCACGGTGCCGCCTAGGAAATCGCCGCGGCGCTCCTTCGCGAGAATGTCCTGATAGATGCGCCCGGTCGTGACATTGTCCGACTTTTTTGCCGGAACGCCCGTGAACCGCTCATAATGGCCGAGGTCGAGGTCTGTCTCGGCACCGTCATCGGTGACGAAGACCTCCCCATGCTGATACGGGCTCATCGTGCCCGGATCGACATTTAAGTAAGGATCAAGCTTCTTGAGCCGGACCGAGTAACCACGCGCCTGAAGAAGCGCGCCAAGGGCGGCCGATGCGAGACCTTTTCCAAGGGAGGAGACCACGCCGCCGGTGATGAAGATGTACCGCTGCATGGGCCTTGGTTCTTGCACAGCCGACCCCGGATTCGGAAGCGGCTTTTTTGCACCTAACCATTCGAAAAGGTCGCAAAGCGCCTTCTCGGGGCGGCGAGCGACGTTGCAGCTACCTGCCGCAGTGCTGTGCCACCTCCTGTGCCGCAGCAGCCTGGACGTCAGGGGGCACCGATTGCGACGCGATCTCGGCTTTCAAAGCCTCGGCCGTACCGTGGGTTTGTTGCACCGCGGGGTCCTGTGAAGTGGGGTCATAAGTGACGTCGATCGCGACGATACGATAGTCCAGCGGCCTGACGTTCACCTGGCCTTCCTTCGTGGACATCTTCGTCTTGCCGCACCTGATGGAGGTCTGCGGCGGTGTTGCTTTGAAAGTCTTGGCGTGCCGCACGTTGCCGTACTCGGCAGCCTGCGCCAGAGCGATTTTTTCAAGGCGATCGGCTGGCGTCGCGGGAGGACCGGCCGCAGTCACGTGAAGGCTGCCATCGGCATTTGCCGAAACGCTGTAGCCGTCATTCGGAGAGAAGATGCTGGCGGGCTGATACGAGGCGATGGACGAGGCCGAAAGATCACCCATATTCGCGCCGCAGGCGCTGAGGCAGACCGTGGCTGCGACCAGGGCCGCGGCTACAGCCATTCCTGTCCAAACTCGGCTCGGACCCCCGTCAATTTGAAAACCGCCGCCCGCCCACACAGTCATGTCGTGTCCCCCGCCCCGGCCCTGTTCAGGGCCAGGCATATTCGCAGGGAAACAAGCGCCGGTCTATTCGCCTCCGTTAGCGACGGCCGCCGCCGCCGCTAAATGTGGGGACAAGGAGCTATGGGTTCTGGGGAACGCTGGGAGCTTCGCGCGGCTGCAGCTTGTCCAGGATGCCGCCACGACCCGCGGGAGCCTTGGCCCCGTTCTCGCCCGGAACGGCCGGCCCAGACGTGGGCGCCAACGGCTTCAACGTATCGAATACCGAGCCCGCGTTGCCCGAGTGCCGCGCCAGCAGTGTCAGAGCAATGCTGGTGAGGAAGAATGCCGCAGCCAGAGCCGCCGTCGTCCGCGTCAGCAGGTTGGCAGTGCCGCGGCCGGTCAGGAACCCGCCGGCGCCGCTACCGCCGCCAATGCCCAGAGCACCGCCTTCCGACTTCTGAAGAAGCACGACGCCCACGAGTGCGGTGGCGACCATCAGGTGGATGACGAGCAGAACGGTGGCCATAATCTAGCGATCCAATAGCTGAAGATTGAATTTGGTGGGGGCCATTCCGGCCCTCAAGCGGCTCGCTATACACCAGCGTGCTCGATCCGGCCAGCCCCACGGCTTCGATGAATTTACCCTGCGTTCCTTGGCCCATGCCGACCCCGCTTGAGCCGCGTCAGGGTGAGCCCTGCGGAACCACCACGGTTTGTCCAAAACCAAATGCCGGCAGGGTCGGTTCCGTTTCCGTAGCCGCGCCTCCCGAGCCCGAATCCTCCGGAATCTCCGCGCTCGCCGACTTGGCAGCGGCCGGCGGACGGACGATCGAATTGGTCTTCGACGGATCGGAGTTGCCGGGCTTCGGCGCACTCTTTTTCGATTTTTTGTGCGAGACGTGCTTGTGCGGATGCTCCGTCTTTTTGGCTTCGGGCTTAGCGTCCGGCTTGGCGGGGTCTTTTACGGCAGGCTTTAACGGGTCCGCGTCGGAATTGACCTCGATGCGCGAGGCAGCCGCGCTCGCCTTTTCCGCATCCGCCGACAGCTTCGCGTCTCTGCATCCGAAACGCACCTGCTCGTCGAGCTGGATATAGCGCTTGATCTCACGCATCCGGTCCGGGGACAGATTGGCTTTCGCCCATTCCGGCCCCTTGTTCATTTCGCTGAGAATCCCGGTCTTCAGAAACTTCGTCTGCTCGACACGCAACTGTCCACAAGTGTCCTCATCGAGCTTTGGTTTGGTCGCATGCGCATTCGCAGCCGGCAGAAAGCAGCCGACAGCGGCAAACATGGCGGAGAATCGGGCAAAGAAT
>JAICLG010000006.1 GCA_025927515.1 Hyphomicrobium sp. | reverse complement strand
GCCACTCTATCGCATCTTCGAGCGTGTAGGCATCCTCAACCTGCTTGATGCAATGCTCAAGCCATTCGGCGCTATAGCCAATCTCACTTGGATTCTTCGGGTTGGCCGCTGCCGGGCTTTCGGAATTCGGGAAGCTCTTTAGACGTTTGATGAGGCGCCATATACGGGAAGACGCCTCTACGTCCGAATGTCCGGGATGTGGAAATCCTCTATTACTGTTTTTCGGCATAAAACGGGCCCATCATCGTAAGCGCTACGAGGGACGATTGCCTCGGATCATCTTTTTTAAGACGCTAGCGTGACGCTTGGCTGGTGGCAGAAGTTCCGGATGTATGCACAAAAACCTGTGTGGCCCAGAGGCGCTGCATTCCCTCGCTGGCTCCGCGCCTTGAACCAACACTGCGTAACGCGGCTAATTTGCTTCGGAACGCCGTCGCACCTCATCCTTGGCTTCATCTAATTCCTCGTCCGACGCTTCCTCGATGCCGGCAATGGCATTGTGAGCGCCGCGCGTGGCGATGATCAATTCATCCAGTTTGAGTTGCAACGCGGTGGTGTCTCTCGTCTGCGTATTTTGAATGAGGAACACCATGAGGAACGTCACGATGGTCGTGCCGGTGTTGATCACCAACTGCCAAGTATCGCTGTAGCCGAAAAGCGGACCGGTCACCGCCCAAACGACGACGACGAACGTCGCCAGAAGAAAGGTGGCGGGCTTGCCCGACAAGATCGCCGTCTTGGAGGCGAGTTGTTCAAACCAGTTTATTTTGCGGTTGTGTGTGTAACCGGCGGTGCCAATAGGAAGATTCGACTTCATGCGTGCGCTCCGTTTTATTCGGAGCAAACGCACGACATGAACAATGGTATCCCGCCGGTTTGTTCCTGACAGCATTTATCCGGTGGCGGGGAGTGGAGGTTGGCAGTTGCGCCCGCGGAACGGTCGTAGGGGTATATCGCGGAACCTCAATTGATCAGAGCGCGTTGGCATAGCCCGGCAGCTCCGCGTCACGAAGAGACAACGGCAATCAGCCCACGGAACGATGGCTGGATGCGGACCGTTGTCCAAGCAAAAGAAACCCGTGAGGCCCGACAATGAAATGTTTCGCCGCGTCGCCTTTGGCAACCTCAATTGCTGTCTCTTTCCTTCTTATGCCAGCGGGAAGCAGCATGGCTCTGGCTCAAGGCGTGGAGAATCCCACGGCGCCGTCGAACCAGGTTCCGACACAACCTAGCCGAACGAAGGTTCTGCAAAAGCAACGGGACTCCGCAGCGCCGCGGGGCGCACAAGACTCGTCAAACGTTCGGGCGCGGCATAAACCCAATGCCGCTGCCACCGCCCCGGACACCTCCTATCATACCATTACCAACACGCCACCGAGCAGTCGCACGACCACAGACAGGGCCAATACGAACGATGGGGCCAACGCCAATAGCACGACCAGCAGAGCAGGGGTTCCGTCTCCGGTCGCGCCATCCGGTACGAATGGCGAGCAGGGCCTGTCCGTTCAGAGCCCCACCAGAAAAAGCAACCTGCCGGAAAGCATGCAAATCCAGCAGAATACGGTTCGTGCGCTGCCGCCGCGCCAAGAATTGATCACGAAAGGCGGTAGCTCGGCTCCCCCGAGCGCCGTTAATTCGCCTGTCGAACAGAATCGCCTCGACAGCTCGGCGCCGAGCCGGCAACGCCTCCAGATCGACGACCTTTCTGCGCGTCAGGCACAACAGCCTAATGCACCGTTAAGCACTCCTCTTGCGACCAATCCGTCGGCGAGCGGAACTTTTTCTGGAAATGGTTCGAGCGCTGGGACATCGGGCGGCGCTGTTTCTAGAGCTCCTGCCACGTCGGGTGCGACGGGAGTATCGCCCGCGACTCCGGGGGCTGCTTCCGGAGCTTCATCGACTACGTCTTCGCACTCTTCAGGCGGGTCCTCCTCGGGAGGCAGCCACTAGTCCGAGGTTTGTCATTCCACCTCGGCGGTTGCTTTGCACAGCAATGAATGTCGCAAGGAGCAGCTGCTGTTCGACGGGTAATACGGGCTCCTTCCTAGGCAGATGGAGCGCGAAGGGGAGGGCATTATCTGCGGGTACGGAAGGGTGCTTGGCTAGGAAGCTTTGATTTCCGCATCGGATGGACTGGGTTTCCGCATCCGACGGAGTAGGTCCACGACGGACGAGGTCCAGACCCCACGCGCTCAGCGCAACCTTACGTAATGCACAAACCGCGACTTGGTTCCCTGCCGTAGGGTAATCATATTTGGTGCGTACTCGTCGATTGCCTATAAAGTGCTGCGGTGGCACTGGGGCAGGGCAACTATAATCCAGATTTCGATCGCAGGGCGCTCTTTGGCCGGGCAAGGTCATATTTGGATGCAGGCTGCCCTTTCCTCCAACTCTGAACACGCAGCGAAAAATTAAAAAAATGGCGATTACAAGCTCGACAGCAGACTCCGGCGGTGACGTTGAACGTGAATCTCATCTGCGCAGCGGCGAGGCTGTCTGGTTCGAACCCTCCATAAATTATATCTACCTCGTCATAGCCGTAGCGATGATCGCGATCGCGTCGTATGACTTTGTAACGCCGTTAGGGATGGCCAGTTGGGTCTTCTACTGCATTCCCATCGTCATAGCGTTCCTTCTGTGGCAGCCGGCTGTACCGCCGATGGTCGCCGTTTTGGCGACAGTATTGTCGGTGATCGGCTATCTGTTGAGCCCACCGAACAGCGACGCTGTATTTTCTATTCAGAACCGCAGCTTCGCCGCCGTCACCTATTGGGTTCTGGGCGTGGCCGGTTTTCTGTTTATTCGCGCAAAGCTTGCGCTCAAGCGGCAGGAGTGGTTGCAGGCGGCGGAGGTGGGGCTGGCCCAACGGATCGGCGGCGACTATCTCTACCCGAACTCGGCAATCACGTGCTGGGATTTCTCGCATCATATCTAGGCGCTCGCGCCGCAGCGATCTTCGTCGATGATGGAGAATCGTTCCAGCGAAGCGCCAGCTTTGCCGTACCCGATTCATCGCGAGTTCCGGAGCGCGTCAAACCAGGTGATGGACTCCTTGGGCAAGCCATCAAAGATGGGCGCCCCTTCGTGCTTCAATCCGTGCCGGACGGGTATCTCTATTTTGGATCGAGCTTCGGTCAAAGTGCGCCTGCACGGCTTTTGATTGCCCCAGTCAAGGTCGACGAGCGCGTAAATGCCGTAATGGAATTTGGCTTTACGGAAGAAATCCGACCGGTTTCCACGAAGTTATTCGAGCAGGTCTCGCAATCCATCGGCGTCGCCGTGCGCTCGGCAAAGTACCGCACCCGGCTGCACGAGCTGCTGGAAGAGACGCGTCGCCAGGCCGAAGAATTGCAACGGCAAAGCGAGGAGCTTCGCGCCACGAACGAGGAACTCGAGCAGCAGACACGCGCGCTTGAAGCTTCACAGAGACGCCTGGAGCAGCAGCAGACAGAACTCGAGCAGACGAATGCTTTGCTCGAAGAGCAAACGACCTCTCTCGAAGGCCAACGTGCCGATCTCGAAAGATCAAAGCTGACGTTACAGGAGCAAACCCGCGAGCTTGAGCAGGTCAGTCGGTATAAGACCGAATTTTTGGCCAACATGTCTCACGAGCTTCGCACGCCGCTCAATTCCGCTCTGATCATGGCCCGACTCCTTGCCGACAATCGTGGAGGTAATTTGACCACTGAGCAGGTCAAATACGCCGAAACAATCGAGTCGGCCGGGAACGATCTGCTGACGCTGATCAACGACATACTCGACCTGTCGAAGATCGAAGCGGGCCGTGTGGAAGTTAATCCTGAGCCGGTATCGGTCGCCCAGCTATTTGAAAAGCTATCTCGGACATTCCAGCCCATCGCCGCGCAACGCCGACTTGAGTTCCGCATGAACATCGCGGACGGCGTGCCTAATGACGTGGAGACAGACCCGCAGCGCGTCGAGCAGGTTCTGAAGAATTTTCTCTCGAACGCGATGAAGTTTACGGAAAAGGGCACGGTTAGCCTCGATGCAAAAAGGCTCGAGGATGGTCGATTGGCGTTCACGGTCGAGGATACCGGTATCGGCATTCCCGCCGATCAACATCGCATCATTTTTGAAGCGTTCAGGCAGGCAGACGGTACAACCAATCGCAAGTATGGCGGCACAGGGCTTGGCCTTTCGATTTCGCGCGAACTCGCGCGTTTGCTCGGCGGAAACATTGAACTGGCGAGCGAAATGGGCCAGGGCAGCCGTTTCACCCTCGTGCTTCCGCCGAAATATGATGCCTCTGCGGTAATTCCCCGGTCGCTTCTCCAGACGCCGGGCATACCGCAATCGACGCAATTAAGGACGCCGTCCGTTAATGGAATGCACACGGTTCCTGCAAAGCCCCGCGCGCGCTCCATCGAAGACGACCGCGATTGTCTAACGGGCGACAGTCGCGTCATTCTGATTGTCGAGGATGACAACAAGTTTGCACGCGTACTCCGCGATCTGGCGCATGAGCAAGGATTCCAATGCCTGATTGCGGAAACGGCCGACGAAGGCGTGAATATCGCGCGCCAATATATGCCCCACGGAATTATCTTGGACGTCGGACTCCCGGATCATTCTGGCCTTTCTGTTCTTGACCGTTTGAAACACAATGTTCGAACGCGGCATATACCCGTCCATATCGCATCCATGCACGACTATACGCATACCGCGATGGCATGGGGGGCCGTCGGTTACATGCTCAAGCCCATAAAGCGCGAGGAGCTCGTACACGCGCTCGAGGGTTTTGAGGAGCGCCTGAACAAAAAGATGCGCCGTGTTCTCGTGGTTGAGGACGATGAAGGTCAGCTGGAAAGTGTGCGTGCGCTGCTGGGCTCAGCCAACATCGATACGATCGGCACGCGCAGTGCTGCCGACAGCTTACAGAAACTGCAGGAGATGACATTCGACTGCATGGTTCTGGACCTTACTCTGCCTGATGTCTCGGGTTTCGAATTGCTCGAGCAGCTAAGCCAGGATGAAGATCGCGCGTTCCCTCCTGTGATTGTGTACACGGGGCGCGATCTGACGGCAGACGAGGAATTGCAGCTTCGCCGTTATTCCAAATCGATCATCATCAAGGGCGCAAGATCTCCGGAACGGCTGCTTGATGAGGTAACCCTGTTTTTGCACCAGGTCGTGTCTGACCTTCCCGCCGACCAACAGCAGATTCTGGCGAAAGCCGTGAATCGCGACGGGCTTCTCGAAGGCAAACGTATCGTGGTCGTCGAGGATGACGTCCGCAACGTCTTCGCGCTTACGAGCATTTTCGAACCGCAAGGCGCGATCGTCGAGATCGCTCGTAACGGCCGTGAGGCGCTCGACCTGTTAAACCGTCTGAGCGCAGCATCGACACCGGCCGATCTCGTGTTGATGGACGTTATGATGCCCGAAATGGACGGGCTAACAGCGACCCGAGAAATCAGACAGCGGCCGGATTGGAGCAATCTGCCGGTTATTGTCCTGACGGCCAAGGCCATGGCCAACGACCAGGACGAGTGTATCCGAGCGGGTGCCAATGATTATATGGCTAAGCCGCTCGACGTCGAGAAATTGCTTTCGCTGGTTCGGGTCTGGATGCCGAGATGAACCGTACGTTGGCGTCAGAGATTGAAGAGCCGCAAGATCTGGCACTTGAAACCAGGCTTCTTATCGAAGCGATATATGAGCGCTATCACTACGATTTTCGCGGCTATTCCCCCGTCTCGATCGCGCGGCAACTCAACCGCGCCAAAGATCGCTTCGGCTGCCGCACGCTCTCCATGCTGCAACATCGTGTGCTGCATGAACCGGCCATCATGCCGGAGCTGCTCAATCTGCTGACGATTCAAGTTAGCGATCTATTTCGCGACCCGACCTATTTTCGAGCGTTACGTGAACACGTCATCCCCCATCTCGTGACGTATCCGTCGCTGAAAGTTTGGATAGCCGGCTGCGGCGACGGCGAAGAACTCTATTCGCTAGCGATTCTGTTTCGGGAAGAAGGGCTGGCTGCCCGGACCATTTTCTACGCGACAGATATCAACCAGGCCGCCCTCCGGAAGGCTGAAAGCGGCGTCTACGATCTCGATCGGCTTCCGCTTTTTACCGAAAATCACCGGCGGTCAGGCGGCAAGACATCGCTTTCGACGTACTATACGGCCGCATACGGGGCGGCCGTGTTCGATCGCAGCCTATGTGAGAATGTCGTGTTCTCGGACCATAGTCTCGCCTCCGATCAAGTCTTCGCTGAGGTGCATCTGGTGTCGTGCCGAAATGTCCTGATCTATTTCGATCGCGAATTGCAGGATCGGGCGTTTGGAATTTTCGATGATGCGCTCGTACGGGGCGGCTTTCTGGGGCTCGGAGCACAGGAGAGCGTGCGGTTATCGCGCCATGCAAGCAAATTCAGCGAATTCTCGATGAAGGAGCGCATTTATCGGAAGATGAATGTCTCGCAGTCTGGGAGGCGAGAAACGTGACGTTGGGTGATCCGGTGAAATTTCTGCTGGTCGATGACGTGCCGGAAAATCTTGTGGCACTCGAAGGACTGCTGCGACGTGATGGCCTCGAAATCATGACCGCTCAGTCCGGGACGGAAGCTTTGGAGCTTCTCCTAGCACACGATTTTGCCTTGGCACTTCTCGATGTGCAGCTACCCACAATGGACGGGTTCGAGCTGGCGGAGATCATGCGTGGCACGGGACGCACACGCCGCGTGCCGATTATATTTCTGACCGCAGTTGCAACAGACGAACGCCGCCGCTTCATGGGGTATGAATCGGGCGCCGTGGATTATCTCATCAAACCTATCGATCCTCATGTCTTGCGCCGAAAAGCGGAGGTGTTCTTCGAACTCGATCAACAACGACGCGAACTTGTCCGGCAACGCGACGAAATGAGCGAGAGCGAGGAGCGTTTCCGGCGATCGGTGGTGCAGGCGCCGACGCCGATGATGCTGTTCGACGATCAGGGACGCGTTCTCGTGGTCAACGATGAATGGAAGGCGTTATCCGGCTACGAGCAGGTGGAGATAACGACCATTGCGGAGTGGGCGGCACGTGCTCATGGCGATACCGCAGCAGCGGTGTTGGCGCATCTCCAAAATGCGATTGCGAATCCGGAACGTGTGCGCGCCGAATTCGATCTGCTGACGAAAAACGGCGACAAGATAACCTGGGATTTAATGGCTTCTGCAGTGGGGCGCACGGCAGACGGCCGAAATCTGCACCTTTGGGTTGCCCACGATGTTACCGCTCGAAAGCAGGCGGAGCGTACCCAGCAGCTGCTGATGGGCGAACTCAATCATCGCGTCAAGAATACCCTCGCCACTGTTCAGGCGATTGCGCAACAAACGCTTCGCTTCAGCAGAGATCCGGAGAAATTCGCGGACAGTTTCAATGGCCGCCTGCAGGCGCTTTCAAGAGCTCATTCGATGCTCAGCGACGCGACGTGGAAAGGTGCTGACGTCCGCGGGCTCGTTTACGACCAGATGTCTCTTGGAGCTATCGACGAGCGAAAAATAACCATCTCGGGACCGCCCGTCAGTCTCGAACCGCAACAGGCACTTCACGTCGCGCTCATGCTGCATGAACTCACCACCAACGCCAACAAATATGGGGCGCTTGCCGACCCCAAGGGTACCATTTCCGTCAGCTGGACGGTGCAAGACGATCAATTGAATATAAACTGGATCGAGCATTGCAGCGTTCCGCTGAAGATTCCGGAACACAGAGGTTTCGGGACAGCGCTTATAGAGCAAACCGCAAGAGCAGACGGTGGTGATGCTCTTGTCAAATACGGCGAGACCGGAGTTGCCTGGGAAATTACGTTGCCGTTGTTGAGCAACGATAGGATCCCCCTGGCGAGCCACGTCGCAAAACGCGTGCAACGCAACGCGCAGGATTTATCCAAGGGAGCGGATCCGTCGATATTGGCGGGCAAGTGCATCCTCGTCATCGAGGACGAACCGCTCGTCGCCCTGGACATGATCTCGAATCTTGAAAGAGCCAACGCGCAAGTTGCGGGCCCGGCCAGCACCGCAAAGGAGGCGCTCGAGATTATCGCAAGTACGCCGCTGGATGGCGCGCTTCTGGATGGCAACCTCCACGGGCTGCCCGTAGATTCGATCGCGACCGCCTTGACGACAAGGAACATCCCCTTCGTATTTGTCACCGGCTATGGCCCGGAAAGTCTTCCGCCGGGCTTCGGGGCGGTCAAGATATTAGGAAAGCCTTTTACCGGGGATCAGCTTTTGAACGCGGCCATCCAAGTTGCGGGGAACTCGGCTCAAACGTCTCTCGATGCCGGCGAACCGAATGGCTTAAACTCAAGCTCCAACTCTAGCTCTAACTGGGTCTCGTAGGAGACCGGTGTTTTCCACAAACGCGGGCATCAAAGCGCAATCGAAGCTTTGGTTTGTGCGAACCGGCAGGTCATGTGAGCCGGGCCGAGGGCTCTCTTCGTTGCACGCTCAGCAAAGTCCTTTCGGCTGAGCTTCACTGTTGAACATCGATTTCTTGCGGACCCGTGCCCTTGTGATGTTTCGGGGGAACTTTGGATAAATGGTCGCTGTTGTGCTGAGGCTCACCCCTCACCAGCAGGTGCCTTATGTATCATCACGTCAAGAAGCTCATGTACACGGTCCGCGTGGACGAACCGGATCCCAAGTTCGGCAACATGCTCCTCGAACAGTTCGGCGGCGCCAATGGGGAACTTGCTGCCGCGATGCAGTATTCAATTCAGGGCCTTAACTGCGAGGATCCCAGTCGCAAAGACCTGCTGATGGACATCGGCACCGAAGAGCTGAGCCATCTCGAAGTCGTGGGCACGCTGGCGCGGCTGCACCTCGCTCCAATGAAGTTCGGACGAGACGCCGCGGAAGCCGATCCCCTCATTGCGATCGCGGGCGGCGGCGGTGTCAATCTCTATAACTCGATGGGCAACGCCTGGACGGCAGATTATCTGAAGATCACTGGCGAGCTGGATGTCGACCTGCGGAGCAACATTGCTGCCGAGGCGCGGGCGAAAATCGTTTATGAGCGATTGCTGCAATTCTGCGATGACGTGGGAACCAAGGATGCGCTGCAATTCCTGATGAGCCGGGAAATTACCCATATGAAGGCCTTCGCCGCTGCGCTGGACAGCCTTGAGAAGCCACGGTTCTCGGTCGGCGAGATTGCGCCGACGGCGGGTCTCGTCAACCAGTACTTCAATGCTTCGACCGGGACAGGCGATCGCGGCGAGATCGATGCGCGGGGGCCGTGGAATGAAGGCGGCGATTGGGCGGTTGTCGAAAGTGCGGTCGTCAACGGCCATGGCAACGGTAAGGATGCGGACGGCGACATGCAGACGGAAGCGTCTGTAGCCGACGATCCTGACACCGTGCGCGAACTCCTGGTTGAGCATCTACGCGACCTTCTCCACGCAGAGAAACAGATCGTAAAAGCCCTGCCTAAAATGGCGAAGGCGGCAAAGGCCGAGCAATTAGCGATGCTATTCTCGCAGCATCTTCAGGAAACTGAAGAGCAGGTAACACGGCTCACGGAGTGCCTGAAGCTGCTGGACGCGCCGGCACGAGCGAAGCCCTGCAAAGGCATGATGGGTTTACTTGAGGAAGGCGACGAGATTATTGCCGAGCATCAGAAAAAGCCGTCCGCGATGGACCTCGCGCTGATCGCTGCCGCACAGAAGGTCGAGCATTATGAGATCGCTGGTTACAAGTCAGCCAGGGACTTGGCGCAACAGTTGAACGAGACGGCGGTCGTTCACCTTTTGCAGCTTTCTCTTTCGGAAGAGGAAAATGCCGATCAACTCCTCAACCAGCTTGCCCGGCCGTTGATGTCGTCAGCGAAAATGCCCGAGGCGGTAATCTAAGACAAAAGGCCGAGCTGTTCGCTCGGCCTTCATTCTTCTTCATTCCTGGCCCGTCGAATCCTTTTGGCCCTTTGAAAGACTGCTGTCCTCAGGCTTTGCTCCGGGGTTCGCCATCGATCCGGAATTGGAGTTCACGCCCGGCTCGGTCTGCTTCTGCTTCGCGGATAGGCTGCCCGCGTCTGGCTTCGAAGTCGGCGCTGCCGTCGCACCAGGCTGCGAAGTCCCCGGGTGCGCCGACTCTGCTTTACCCGTTAAGTTCTGATCTTCCGCTGCTAATGCGGCGGTCATCCCAAGCACAGACGCCAGTGCCGCCATCATAAATACTTTCATGTCTCGAACTCGCTTTGTTATTCATGGTGCACGCTAACGTTCGTCAACGTTGCGCTGTTCCGAAGATTCCATGCGTGTGCATCCGATCGGCCTTGCGCCGCAACGTGGTCCGGCTTCCGGCTTCTGGCTTTGGTTGGCCTTGTGACGCTTGCGGCTGGCTCATCGCGCTGGCGTTGGCGCCTCCCGGCCGATCGTCGATCTGAAGTCACGGGAGATCAGTACTATTCAGTGATCGGGCAGATGGGCTCGGATAAAATTTAGCTCTCAGTTTGCATGGCTAGAATGATCCTACGCGTCCCTCGATCAGAGAATCGAAAGTCTTTCCCTCTCTCAAGCAGAGCTTACTCGTCGAAGCGGCGGTCGCCCATCACTGCACGGGGTACAGCCATCGCCATTTTTAGCGTCCTGTGAGTTGGGCGGACTGTGAAAGGGAAGAATAGTAGCGCGCTGCCTCGTCTATTTCTTGAGGCGTCATTTGCCTCGCGATGTTGCGCATCTGCTGGCTGATGTCGTTATTGCGCTGTCCGCGTGCAAAGGCTTGCAACTGAGCCTTGATGTAGGCGGCGGGCTGTCCCTGGAGCCAAGGGCTGCCGACTTTGTGGTCGATGCTGCCGTGACAAGATCCGCAGGGAGGAATGTTCCGCAGGGGTGCGCCGTTGCTCACGATTTGGGGTGCCACGATCACCTGACGTGTCCGATCCTCCGGCAGTCTCGGCAAATAGGCATAGTATGACGCTACGTCGATCATATCCTGATCGGTCAGCTTGGCCGCGAACGGAGTCATGATGGCGTTGCTGCGCGCGCCACTTTGGAAGTCTTTCAACTGTTTGTAGATGGCGCTCGCATACTGGCCGGAGAGATTGGGCGAGTCAGCGCGGCTAAATCCAGCCGGCCCGTGACAGATCGCACATTGATGCGCCAGAGTTGCGCCTCGCCCTATGGATTGTGCGTCGGCCGTATCCAACATCTCAGGTGTTACGACGACGGAAGAAATCTTGAAATCCGGGGCGACAGGCGTCGTGTTTGTCGGCTTTCTTGCGATGCCGGCCGCGCTGCAGATCGCGTCCCATAACCCCGCCGCCTTTACGTTCGGCTGCAGCAGCGGCAACAGGACAAGTCCGATGAAGGCTATCGCGACGAAGAGCACTGCGGTCAAAGCGATGCAGCGGATGGCCCAACGGTCGCGGAAGATCGAGTTGCCGCGAACGCTCATCGCTCGCCTCCGACATAAATGGCTGGGACCGACATGCCCGATCGTGTCACGAGTTCATAAACAGGGAATCCGTAATTGGTTATCGTGAGGCCCACCATCAGCGTCACCCAGAGCGCATGGCCGTTCAGAACGGCGGGAAGTGTAACCGGCGGATGAACCGCCATAGAGAAACGATAGGGTCCTGCATTTTCACGAGGTGCGCGCTGACCCTCCAGCAGAACGACAAAAAACAGAATTGCGGAAATGACGAGGATGAAGGCGCCGACAACGGAAATGCTGACCGACAATGCCGTCGGTTCGAGCGCGGCATTGGTATAATCGTAATAGGCCATCCTGCGCGGCATGCCGAGAATTCCGACCCAATGCCATGGGAACGTTGTAACGATCATGCCGATGAACCACAGCCATAGCTGGGTTCGCATAAGCCTCAGGTTCGTCAGTTGACGGCCGGTGAGATGGGGCCAGAGATCGTAGGCGATCGCGAAATACATGATGACGATTGCGCCGCCGAAGATCAGATGGAAATGGCCGGTGATCCACTGCGTGTTGTGAATGGTCGCGTCGAGCTGATAGCTCATGTTGATCAGGCCGCCGGCGCCGCCGAACCCCAACATGATAAAGGAAAATGTGACCGCGAGCATGATGGGATTATCCCAAGGCAATGCGGCGATCCAGCCGAATGGACCCTTGCCGCCGCGCAGTCTACCCGCAATTTCGACGGAGGCGCAGATGGTGAAGACGGTGAGCAAAGTCGGTATGGCGACGAGCGCTGTGAACGCGGAATGGATGAACTTGAAGCCCGCGCCGACCTGCGGGTCTGCGAACGTGTGATGCATGCCGATGGGCATCGATACGACCAGAAACAGGATAAACGCGATGCGAGCCATCGCATCGCTGTAGACTTTCCCGCCGATCGCACGCGGCACGATGGTGTAGTAGGCGATGTAGGCCGGTATCAGCCAGAAATAGACGATGGCGTGCAGCGTCCATGAGAAGAAGACGCGTGACAATCCCGCATCGATCGTCGAGGTGAGCCCGATGGCGGCTGGAATGATTTGAAGCAGCAATTCGAGCGCCGCGCCGACGGCTGTCCAAGCCCACAAGTAAGAGCCCGCAACATTCGCGAACATTGCCAGCGGCACGGGTTTATCCGGGTTTGCCCGCTTCCAAGCGGCGAGATTGATGGACATGAGAGCGACCCAGATCCATGAGCCGACGACCACCAGAACGACGCCGATATAGTAGAAGGGATTGCCGATCATCGGCGGATAGAAAGTATAAAGGACGGATGCCAGGCCGAGCGAAACCGGCACCATGGCCGTCACTGCGCCAATGAGAACGAGCCAGAATCCGGCCCAGGCCCAACGGCGTCCTATAAGCGGCTGATTGAGCGAAGTTTCGCTGATCGCGTAACCGAAGCCCATGGCGACGAGCGTCGGAAAGACATAGCCCATCACCGTGCCGTGCGCCGTCAGCGATCGATAGTACCATTCCGGATTGCTGATCCAGGCATGGAGGGGGCTGCGGATGAGCATCTGCCAGGCGCCGAGAAGAATTGCGAGGCCAAACACCGAGAACGCAAGCCAGAAGTGCGCAAGGATGAGCCGCTTGTTAGTCAACACAGTTCAGCCTCCGCTCCTTGGTGCTCAGTTGCAAGAAATCGAATTTGTCGATGACTTTAACCTTCCCCCACATGCCTTCATGTCCGACGCCGCAGAATTCGTGGCAGGGCATGAGGTGCTCTCCAGGCTTGTTGAACTGAACCGGCAGGTCGGAGATGTATCCTGGCACGAGCATCGTGTTGATGTTGGTGCCTTCGATCAGAAAGCCATGAACGACATCCGGACTTGTTGCGCGGATGGTGATGGGCGTATCGGTCGGCACCAAGATGCACTGCGGCGTGAATGAATACTGCTGCCCAACCACCCGCACCGTCACGGAACCGTTGGGCTCGATCGCGCTTCCGAGATTGCTCTCGATGAACTCGCCATTGAGATGCAGGGTTGTCGGATCGATCGTCTCGACCTGCGTCTGGGGCATCGTCGCTCGATGAATACCGCCATACGCGGCCATTACGGCAATAAGAGCGATGACCGCGATGGCAACGATAGCCCATCGCCGTTCGATGCGGGCAGCGACATCTGCGCTGCGAGAATGATTATGCGTTGACGAAGTTTCGTCCGTCATCCCGCTACCCCGCGAGGGAGAAATACAAACACGTAGAAGGCGAACCAGAGTGCGATGACGATGAACGTGGAAATTCCCGCCAGAACGATCGCACCTTGCGGTCCCAAGCTGACGACTCGTTCGACGTCCTCGGGGCTCGCGTCGGAATTGTCTGAGGAATGTATCGGCGAATTGAGCATTGCGACCTCAATCAAGCGGTGCCGCGCGGAGCGCGTTGGCTTCGTGAGCGCTGACGGCGGCGCCACGGTTTCCCCAGGCGGTGCGGATATAGGTCACGACGGCGGCCACCTCATCGTCAGACAGGGACTGAGCGAATGGCGGCATGCCATAGGGCATCGGGTTCCCTGCAGTTCCTGGCGGATAGCCACCGTTGAGAACCATTCGGATCGGATTAACAGCGGACGACATCTGAATGGACTGGTTGCCGGCCAGAGGCGGATAATGGGGCGGCTTTCCTAGTCCCTCAGCGCCATGGCAGCTTGCGCAATGGCGATCGTAAATTGTCTTGCCGAGCACCGACAGCAGACTGCTTTCGGAGCTTGGAAGATTGGACGCCGCGGGTTGGGGCGGTGCGCCTTGTCCAAGGCTTTTGAGATAGACGGCCATGGCGCGGACGTCATCGTCGCTGAGATATTGCAGGCTGTTATAGACCACTTCCGCCATCGGACCGAAGACGACGCCTCTCGCGGAGACGCCGGTTTTCAGAAGGTCGGTGATGTCCTTGATGCTCCAATCACCAAGTCCGGCCTCTTTGTTTGAGGTCAGCGACGGCGCGTACCAGTTCTGCATCGGGATCAGACCGCCCTGGAACGCTTCCGATTCCGAACTGCCGCCAAGCGCGTTGATTGCCGTGTGGCACATGCCGCAATGGCCTAGCCCTTCCACGAGATAGGCGCCGCGGTTCCATTCGTCGGATTGCTTCGGGTCCGGCTTATATTCGCCCTGGTAGAAGAAGAGCGTGCGCCAGCCGAGAATTAGAGAGCGGTTGTTATAGGGGAATTTGAGATCGTGCGGACGATTGGCCTGTTTAACGGGTGGCACAGTCTTCAGATAAGCGAAGATTGCATCGCTATCCTTACGAGTCACCTTCGTATAGGAGCCGAATGGCATCGCCGGATAGATCAATCCGCCATCCGGAAAACGGCCGTTATGCATCGTCGCATAGAAATCATCGGCGTTCCACTTGCCGATTCCGGTTTCCGGGTCCGGCGTAATGTTCGACGTATACAGTGTTCCGAAGGGCGTCGGCATGGGACGGCCGCCCGCGAACAACTTGCCTTCCGGTTTCGTGTGGCACGCAATGCAGTCGCCCGCTCGCGCTAAATATTCTCCTTGCGCAGCCAGTGACGCTGCTGGCGGCTGCGCTGATGTCGTGTCTTCCGCGCGGGTTGAGGATGTTGCGGTAGCGACTGCGGCCAACCCGATAGCGAGTGCAAGGATCTTTGCATTATAACTTGTGGAGATTGTCATTGCGGCTCGCTCCCGCATTTGAGTAGGAGCTTGTAACTTCCTTCTGCGACTGGCCAGGGTTCGGGCGGCCCCGCGAGCGATGAGAGATAAGCGGCGACCGACTTGACGTCATCCTCAGTCAGATGGCCAGCCACGATTTGCATGCAATCCGGCTCGGTCGCCGTGCGCGTTCCATACCGCCAAGCGCCGAGTTGGGCGCTGATATAGCTGGCGCGCAATCCGAGAAGCCCGGGAATTGCCGGCTTCATGCCCGTAAGGTGTGGCCCATGACAGCCTGAACAGGGTGGAATGCCTTTTGCACTGTCCCCGTGCGTTACAAGTTCCTCGCCGCGCTTCAGCATTTGCTTGCTGACGTCGACGACCGCCGGTGGCGGGAGCGGCGGCCTTTGCGCCGCAAAGTACTCGGCCATTTTCTTCAAATATTCCTCGGGCAAATACTCGAGGAGGTAATTCATCGGCGGATAGTGACGCCTGCCGCTGCGAAACGCCAAAAGCTGATTGTAGAGATAGCCGGCCGGCTTTCCGGCAAGGCGGGGAAAGTAGGCGTTGTCCGTTCCTTCGCCCTTGGCGCCGTGACATGACGCGCACGCCAACACGCGAGCTTCCATTGTGTCGGGGACTTGCTCAGCAGATTGGGCGCTTCCCATGCTCGCCAGCAGCAACGTCGATATAATCAGCCCGGCGTGATAGCGACGCAGCATCAGCGGCATACCCCCTCAGTGATACGGACGCGAGACTAAAGGCATTTGCATGAATGGTATTTGCGCTAGCTCAAACACGCAAGGCATTTGCAACGAAGCCAATATCCAGAAGGAACGTGCGGGCGCTGACCCGATTTGATGAAAATTCAGGTCCTGATGTATCCGCATCGTGCGCCCATGACTGAAGCTGCTGGGCATGATCCTTGCGCCGTTCGTCGATGCGGCCGCCAGCGATCCTACTGATCTCGGCAAATCATTAATCTTTGGTTCTCGGGATTAACAGACCGGCTTTCTTCTACCCGGTCAGGATGCCGCTCGCGATGTGCAACGTCTCGTAAGGCAAATGTCGATGACGTTCTTACGCCTGAGTGGGAATTCAGTCGTGCTTTTGTCTCCGATGGATCGTTTGACTTGCGGGCGAACTGCAGCAACGCACGTGCAGTAGCACGTCGATCGGCATGCTGGATAGAGATGACTGCCGTGACATGTCTGATTCACGTCTGACTATTGGCGGCCGCGTTCTTTGCGCTGGGGAGGCCGATTATCCACACACACGGGGCAACACCACCCTTATCCACATCTTCGGCCTCTCACCGGAGGAAAATCTCGTGTACCGGCGCTATCCTAACGCAGTTGGATCCAGATCATCCTTTGAACTTAGGACGCCATGTCTGATTTTGTCTGCAACACGCAAGTCGCCATGACGCGCGTTTTTCAACGGGCCAAGCGATCGGATCGTGGACGTCCCATAAACGCGCATTTGAATCTGACTGTTGATCTTGGCGTCATTCGGAAAAATGTCGCGAGCATTGCGTCTGCAGTCGGAGTGGACGTGCTGGCCGTCGTCAAGGCAGATGCCTACGGGTTGGGAATAGAAGCCGTTAGCGACGTGCTTTCGGATCTTGTTGCGGGCTTCTGCGTGTTTCAAGCAGAAGAGGCAGTGAGCTGCGATCTCGCTCGTCGCACTGGCAAACGTGTTCTTGCTCTCGGACCGTTGGAAAGCGAAGATCCCTCCGATTATACTTTCCACCATATAACGCCTACAGTTTTCAATGTTCAACAGGCCCGGCAACTTCGCAGGGTGCGACCTGCCCTCTGCGTCGATACAGGAATGCAGCGCTTTTCCTGCCCGCCGAGCGATTGTCGAAGTGTCCTCGCGGCTGATCTTTGTGGCGAAGCCTTTACGCATGCCGCGCAATCAGCTCACATCAAGAAATTTTTGGAGATCACAGAGCGCTTTGAGCTCACGCGGCACGCCGCAGCCAGCGGCCTCCTGGACAACAGGGATGCAATCCTCGATGCCGTTCGGCCGGGACTTGCTATGTACCGCAATGCCTTTTGCGTTTCCTCTCGCCTCGTTGAAGTCCATGACTCGTGCGGCCCAGCGGGCTATTCAGGATTTCTCGCCGAACGGCATGGTGTGATCCTCGCGGGCTATTCGCACGGACTTCGTAAGGGCCCGTGTCTCATCAACGGACGCAAATCTCGTATCTTGGAAGTCGGCATGCAGTCGGCGTTCGTCGAGGTAGACGCCCATGACAGAGTTGGCGACGAAGTCGTGCTCATCGGGGGAGAGCTTACGGAGCATCACCTCGCGGGATATTGGAACTGCAGTCCCCATGAAGTTTTGACGTCGCTCTCGTCCGCCGCGACGAGAACGTACGTACATTGAATTTGGATAAGCGCAGATGATTAGGATTAGAGTTGATGTTTCCCAGGATGGACTCCGTCGGGAGGTTCATAATAGCGGAAATCTGCCATCCTTATTTTATGAAATTCAGCCAAGGGGGGACGCTGCAGCGCCCGCGATTGATGGTGGAGACTTCGCGCTCCTTGCAATGGTGCCCATTGCGATGCACGCGACGACCGACCTGCATGCTGAATTCGAAGTAGACTCCGTGCTTCTGGACGGCATCGAGCACTACCAAGAGGTATGGCATTCGTGGCGGCCCGACCTTTTCAAAAAGAAAATCAAGATCAGCACGGAAGGAGAGCATGTTCGATCTCCGGCTTTGCATTCTTCATCGGCCGCCGTGGCTGCTTTTTCATCGGGTCTGGACAGCACCTTCACATTGAGCCGTCACTTGATGAAGGATGCGGGCAGATCGGTCAGAAATATCCAAACTGCCACGATGGTTCACGGATTCGATATGCCTCTCGAGGCGAACGACGGCTTTGAAGCACTGGCACAGAATGGCTTAGCCGTTTGTCGTGATCTAGGCGTCGACTTCGTTACCGTAAAGACCAATTGGCGGCGCTTGATCCAAAATTGGGAGATGACCTTCGGCGTAGGCTTGGCCTCCGTTCTTCATCAATTCTCCAAGTCCCATGACGTGGCGTTGATCGCCACCGAAGAAAGCTACGAGAACAGTCCTTCGGTCTGGGGCAATAGCTTTTGGTCGGATCGCTTCTTTTCCTCGTCGCGGCTGAAAATCGAATTGGACGGCGGTGCATACGACCGCATTGAGCGCGCGCGCTACCTCAGCCGGCACAGGCAGCTCATTCCGTTTATTCATGTTTGTTATGCGGGGCCACGAACCGGTCAAAATTGCGGAACCTGCCCGAAATGCATATTGACCAAATTAAACTTTCTGGCCGCAGGCGTGGCTGAGCCTTGGCCATTTTCTCAAGGGCTGACTGCTGAACTGATCGACAAGATGCCTATAAAAAACTCGTGGCAAGAGACGTTTCTCAAAATCATTCTCGCTAACCTTGAACAGAATCCAGCGGTCGATGGGACGATTACCAGAGCTGTCAGATCTCGGCTCAAGCGTCACCGCTACCGCAGCTACTGGAAAACTCATTTCAGAGAACGGGTCGCTTCGATCTTCTAGCTCGCCGCTTTCCTGCCATGCTGCCTGAGCCCATGCATCCCGCGGGAACTATCGAGCGCGTGGAAATGTTAGGGATGACTGGCAGGGTGCGGCAATGACGAAGATCAATGCGCTGCGCTTCGGCGCAGTCTCGGAGAATACGGTCCATCTTTGCGTCGACATGCAGCGGATGTTCGCTGGGCCGACCGATTGGCAAATGCCTTGGCTCCCTCGCGTCCTGCCCAACATCATTGCAATTTCCGAAGTGCGGCCCTCCCATACGATCTTCACCCGCTTCATCCCCGCCAAGGAGCCCGGGGCTGGTTCAGGCATGTGGAAGCACTACTACGAGCGCTGGCACATGATGACGATTGACCGGCTGGGACAGGGTCTGATCGACCTTGTGCCGGAACTTGCGAGGTTCGTGCCTCCCGGCCGGGTGTTCGACAAATACGTTTATTCGCCGTGGACCGGCAGCACGCTTCATCTCGATCTGCAGAATGCCGGCATCGACACACTCATCATCACCGGCGGCGAGACCGATGTGTGCGTGCTCAGCACGGTATTGGGAGCCATCGACTGGGGCTTTCGGGTGATCCTCGTGACGGATGCCCTATGCAGCTCGGCTGATGAAACGCACGACGCCATGATGGACATTTATCTCAACCGCTTCGGCGAGCAGGTGGAGACCGTGACGATGGCGACGTTATTCGAAGACTGGCCGGCGGCGCGCGGTCGAGGCCTCGCATCGTCATGAGTAATGAAAAGACCTGCCAGCTGGCCGAAACCTCCTCCCTACGCCGACCGGCGACGTTGAAGCCGCACGACGAGATGCGGAACTTTAGCGGTCTGCGCCTTCGTTAGTAACCGGAGGTGGCGGATGCCCGCGAACGCCAAAGACAAAAAACCAAAGCTGACGCTGGAGGAGTGGCGCGAACGGCGTCGATTGCGCCGCGAGAAGCAGCGCGAAGACAATGTGCCTCGGGCCGCCAAGATGCACGCAGCCCGACTTGCGATGGAAGCTGAGGGGCTCCCGCCGCCGTCGCCTCCAGCGCGTTCCCTCAATGTAGGCTGTTCGGGCTGGTTTTACTGGAAATGGCGCGGGCTCTTTTATCCCTCTGACATGCCGACCGGAGAATGGTTCGATCACTACGCGGCAGAGTTCGATACCGTTGAGATCAACGCGTCCTTTTATTCCTGGCCGACCGTTGCGAACGTCAAAGCCTGGAAGCGGCAGCCTCGGGGCCGCCGTTTCACATTCAGCGTGAAAGTTTGTGAGCTGATCACGCACGTCAAGAGGTTCAAAGGAACGAAAACACTCATCAGGGATTTCGGCGTCATCGCCGACATCCTCGGCGAGCGCATGGGCTGCTTTCTGTTCCAGCTGCCGCCAAGCTACCGCTACACGAAACCCCGTCTCACGTCGATTTTGAGCCAGCTCGATCCGCGGCACCGGAATGTTGTCGAGTTCCGGCATAAGAGCTGGTGGAATGAAACGGTCTACAGCGCATTTCGCGAAGCCGGGGCGATCTTCTGTTCGTGCAGCGCACCGAGGATTCCCGACGAACTGGTCAAGACAGCGGATGAGGTCTATGTGCGGATGCACGGTCCCGAGCGCTGGTATCGCCACAACTACTCGCGCGATGAGCTTCGCATCTGGGCAGAAAGGATCAAAGCATCCGGTGCCAAACGAGTGTGGGTCTATTTCGACAACGATAACGATGCCCACGCGATTGGAAATGCGAAAACTATGCGTCAGCTTTTAGCTCCGCGCAAAAAGAATAAGTCGCTTCGGGAAAAGAAGGCTGCACCTGCGGCAGCGACGGAGCGCGCGCGAGGAAACCCGTGAAGATCGCGACATTCAACATCAACAACGTCAACAGGCGACTGCCCAATCTCCTCGCCTGGCTCAAATCCGCGAAGCCCGACATTGTCTGTCTGCAGGAGCTTAAAGCAGAGCAGGCCGCTTTCCCCGCGAAAGAAATCAAAAAGGCGGGTTACAGAGCCGCCTGGGTCGGCCAGAAGAGTTGGAACGGCGTCGCGATCCTTTCGCGTCGCCATGAAATACACGTCACCCGCAACAGGCTGCCGGGCGATCCTGCAGACACCCAGAGCCGATACGTCGAGGCCGCGATCAACGGGATCATGATCGGCTGCATCTACCTGCCGAATGGCAATCCGCAGCCCGGGCCGAAATTTGACTACAAGCTCGCTTGGTTCGAGCGGCTGATCCGGCATGCCCGCTTTCTAAAGAAGACGGGCGCGCCGGTCGCGCTCATCGGTGACTATAACGTTGTGCCAACCGATTTCGACATCTACCCGACGAAGTCCTGGAATGACGACGCGCTTCTTCAACCCGAGAGCCGCGCCGCTTTTCAGCGGCTCCTAAAGCAGGGTTGGACCGATGCACTGCGCGCGCTCTATCCCGATAAACCGATGTACACGTTCTGGGACTACATGCGGCACCGGTGGGAGCGCGACGCAGGGTTGCGGCTCGACTATTTTCTTCTTAGTCCCGATCTTTCGAAAAAGCTTATTAAAGGCGGTGTCGACAGAGCCGTGCGCGGCAAAGAAGGCGCAAGCGATCACGCACCAGCCTGGATCGAGTTGCGCAAATGAGCAAGCAACTTCCGCTGACCTTCTTCCGGCGGCCGGCAGCAAGTGTCGCGCGCGAGATGATCGGCGCAACGATCGCAAGGGAAGACGATCACGGAATCCGCCGTTTCACTATTCTGGAAACCGAAGCCTACGAAGGAATTCACGACCTCGCCTCTCATTCCTCGAAAGGGCGCACTGCACGAACCGAAGTGATGTTCGGTCCAGCCGGTCGCTTCTACATCTATCGCATCTATGGGCTGCATTGGATGTTGAACGTCGTGACGGGACAGATAGACGAGGGCGAGGCCATTCTCATTCGCGGCGTGGAGGGCATCGCCGGACCGGGACGGGTCGCGGCGGCGTTGCAGATCAATTCAGAATTTCAGGGAAAGCCAGCCACGCGCTCTTCAGGGTTATGGTTTGAATCGCGCAATGTGCCCCTCAAAATCCAAACGACTGCTCGCATCGGCGTCGATTATGCAGGGCCGATCTGGGCGGCGAAGAAACTGAGATTCGTGGCATGCTGAACGGAGTACCAGGCCCGTCCGCACGCTCTTTCGCCACCAATGCATTATTCTGTCGGCACCGTAACCTTCGGATGAAATCTCAATGGACGAGCTAGGCATTCTGCGCACTGCCGCGACGGTCATGACCGTTCTAGCGGCGGCAATGGTTGCCGCGAACTGGAACGCCCGCATAACCGTGTCGGGATTTGCGCTTTTCATCTTGGCATCCATCGCGTGGATGCTGGACGGCTGGCTTGAGGATAAAAGCTCGCTCGTGATTCAAAACGCCGTCCTGTTGCTGATCAACATTCTCGGAGTCTACCGCTGGCTTCCTCGGGCCCAAGCCGAAGCGGAGTGACCCGGAGCGCCCCGCGAAAATTCTTTGTGGAACCCGCAGAGGATTGATAGAGACATGAACTTTTATATCCATGCGACTATCTCGACTATACGATCATCGGACAACCTATGGTCGATTAGGTTCATCGAAAGAAAGAATCTGGAGGTTCTCGGTGCTGCGCAACATGCTCGGTCTTATTGCCATGTTTCTGGCGTTCTCAGCGCAAGCACGCGCCGACACATTGAAGTTGATGGGGGCAGGCAGCCTCCGCGCAGTGATGACGGAACTCCTCCACCGCTTTCCGATACAATCCGACTCAATCGAGCCGCCAGAGTTCGGACCCTCGGGGCTGCTCCGCAAAAAGATTGAGGATGGTGCAGCCGTCGACGTATTTACGTCGGCGGATATGCAGCAACCGCGTCTGCTTGCGGCAGGTCATCCGGAGCGCTTGGTCATTTTTTTCGCGCGCAACACCTTGTGCGCGCTCGCCCGTCCGAACTTGGGCATCGATCAGGCCAACTTCCTCGATCGTTTGCTCGATCCGGCGGTGCACATTGCAACATCGACGCCAGGCTCCGATCCGCTCGGAACATACAGCTGGCAGGTGCTCGCTCGCGCGGATGCGATCAAGCCGGGTGCGAGCGCGACATTGGAAGCAAAGGCGAAAAAGCTGGTCGGCGGTGGAACGAAAACGCCGCCTCTGGTGCCCGGAAAGAGTGCCGTCGAAGGGATATTTCTTTCCGATCCGGCGAACGTAATGCTCATCTATTGCAGCGCGGTTCCGGCGCTCCAAAAGAAGATGCCGTTCCTCACGTCTATCAAATTACCTCCGAAGCTCACCGTTGATCCGGCCGATGGAATGGTCATCCTCAATAGCAAGCCCGTCGCGTTACGGTTCGCTGCTTTTGTGATGTCGGAACAAGGTCAGGAAATTCTACGCAGCTATGGCTTTCAGCCGGTAGCGTCAGCCCCGGCAGATCAACCCTGAAAGGCAGCCCGCGAAGCGTCGACCAAAAACTTCCTCGTCCCAGCGGAAAAAAAGAGCAGCGAGCTAGCCATTTCAACCGCGGCCGCCTGTGACGAATTTGGGCCGAGTCCGCGATGAACGGGCT